>JBBYJM010000001.1:0-14198 GCA_043196275.1 Thermoplasmata archaeon | reverse complement strand
TGCGCGAACCACCCGGGATGCTCGCGCACCCAGGGGTGGTCGGGCGAGCACTGCCACGCCAGGTCGAGGGCCACTTCGAGACCGGCCGCCCGGGCCGCCGCGATGAATCCGTCCAGGGCGGGGAGCCCGCCGAGGGCCGGATCCACCGTGGTGTGGCCGCCCTCCGAACTCCCGATGGCCCAGGGGCTCCCCGGATCGTCGTCGGCCGGTACCTCCGAATTCCCCCGGCCTCGGCGCCCGGTCCTCCCGATCGGGTGGATCGGCGGCAGGTAGACGACATCGAACCCCATCCCGGCGATCGTGGGCAGGTAGCGCGCCGCCTCGGTGAGGGTCCCCCCGAACGACCGGGGGAACATCTCGTACCAACTCGCGAACCCCGCCCGTTCCCGGTCCACCACCACCCGGCGGACCGGCTCGAACTGGACCCGGTCCGTCCGACGATCGATCCGGGCGAACAGGCTCACGACCGCCGGGCTTTTCAGCGTCTCGAGGAGCGGATCCCAGGCGCCGCGTTCGCCGAGCTCGATCAGCGCCCGGAGGAGCTCACGGTCGGCCCCCCGCCGCCGGAGGGCGAGGCGGCGCCACTCCCGAAGGAGGGGCACTGCGTCCAGCTCGATCGACTCCCCGGCCGCCCTCCAGGCCGAACTCCGGACGCCCCAGGTGGCGATCGGATCGGTCCAGGCGCAGACGGTGAATTCGTACTCCCCGGGCTGGTCGGGGAGGAAGGTGCCGGTCCAGTGCTCCGTGTCGTGGGAGGCGAGCGGCGACTCCGACCAGCCCTGCCGGCCGACCCGACGCCAGCGCACCGCCGCCCGGAGGACCGCCTCCCCCGTCTGCACGATGGTCGCGGTGACCTCGACCGGGATCCCGACGCGGCCGCGGGCCGGATACCGCCCCTCGTCCACGACCGGACCGACCGATTCGATCACCACAGGACTCCGGTTTCTTGGAAGGGCGGTCATGGAACGTAAGGGACCACCGACGCTCGAGCGGTCGGAAGTCCCGGAGCCGGGGCGAACCTCGTCGTTGAGGGCGTCGGTCGACGCGCATTTATGGCATCGCGCCATAAGCCGTTTGCGTCGAACCCTTGGGCCGGTCGTCGACCCCCGGACCCGAAGCCTCCCGCCTCGGGCCGTTTCCGTTCCCTATCGCCCCCGGACCCTTCAAGCCGTTCGACCCTCTGAGGTACTCGAAGTGGCATCCACGCGCTCCACCTCCCAGCGAACGTCGGGTCCCGATCGGGCGGGACCCGGCGGGATCTCGCCGGAGGATCTCTGGTACTGGTCGGAAGGAAGCCATCTCGGGGCCTACCGGTTCCTGGGCGCCCATCCGCTGCCGGGGCGCGGGGAGGGGGTCCGGTTTGCGGTCTGGGCCCCGAACGCCGAATCGGTGTCGGTGATCGGCGAGTTCAACGGCTGGGCGCCGCACACCGATGAACTCGCGGTCCTGGGCGACTCCGGGGTCTGGGCCGGCCGGGTCGCGGCGGCGCGCCCGGGCCAGCTCTACAAGTACCACATCGTCTCCCGCTTCGGAGGCTACCGCGTCGACAAGGCCGACCCGTTCGCCCGGCAGGCCGAGATCCCGCCCGGCACGGCGTCGCGCATCGTCGCGCCGAAGTACCGCTGGCAGGACGCGGAGTGGAGGGCGCAACGCTCGCGGGAGCCATCGCTCCGGCTACGCCCCCAGTCGATCTACGAAGTACATCTCGGTTCCTTCCGCCGCGTGGTCGAGGAGGGCCGTCGGTCGATGACCTACGGCGAACTCGCCCGGTTCCTGCCCGACTACGTCACCGAGATGGGGTTCACCCACGTCGAGTTTTTGCCGGTGATGGAGCACCCGTTCTACGGCTCCTGGGGCTACGAGACGACCGGGTACTTCGCCCCGACCGCCCGCTGGGGCCCGCCGGAGGGGCTGATGGAGCTGGTCGACCGGCTGCACGCCGCGGAGATCGGGGTGCTGTTCGACTGGGTCCCTTCCCACTTTCCTGCCGACGGCCATGGGCTCGGCTACTTCGACGGGACCCACCTCTTCGAACACGCCGATCCCCGGCTCGGCTGGCACCCCGACTGGAACTCCTGCATCTTCAACTACGGACGCCGTGAGGTGGTGAGCTTCCTCACGAGCAGCGCCCACTTCTGGATCGATCAGTATCACGCCGACGGGCTCCGGGTCGATGCGGTCGCCTCGATGCTCTACCGCGACTACTCCCGGCCCCCGGGGGAATGGATCCCCAACGCGCGCGGAGGGCGGGAGAACGAGGAGGCGATCGGATTCCTCCGCCATCTCAACACGACCCTCTATCGGGAACACCCGGGGATCGAGACCTATGCCGAGGAGTCGACGGCCTGGCCGATGGTCTCCCGCCCGGTGGAGTTGGGGGGCCTCGGCTTCGGCTTCAAGTGGGACATGGGGTGGATGCACGACTGGCTGCGCTACCTCGCGCGGGATCCCCTCTTCCGGCGCTACCACCATTCCGAGCTGACCTTCCGGGGGCTCTACGCCCTCCACGAGAACTACGTCCTGCCCCTCTCCCACGACGAGGTCGACCACGGCAAGGGGTCGCTGCTCCGCAAGATGCCGGGCGACGACGCCCAGCGGTTCGCCCAGATCCGGCTGCTGTTCGGCGGCCAGTACGGGCTACCGGGCAAGAAGCTCCTCTTCATGGGCAGCGAGTGGGCCCCGTGGAACGAGTGGTACCACGAGACGAGCCTCGATTGGGATGACCTCGACCGGCCCGAGCACGCCGGCGTCCAGCGGTGGGTCACGGACCTCAACCGGCTCTACCGCCGCGAACCGGCGCTGAGCGCGCGCGACTACGAACCCGACGGCTTCCAATGGCTGGTCGCCGACGATGCCGACCAGAGCATCCTCGCCTTCCTCCGACGGGGCGAGCCCGGCACCCGACCGGTCGTCGTCGTCCTCAATTTCACGCCCGTCCCCCGCTTCGGCTACACGATCGGGGTCCCGTCGGCGCGGGGGTACGCCGAGCTCGCCAACAGCGACGCCCGCGAGTACGGGGGCGGCGGCCTCGGTAACCTCGGGAGGGTCGAGACCCGCCCGGAACCGTCCCACGGCCAGCCGTCGTCCATCGACCTCACCCTGCCGCCCCTGGCGGCGCTCTTCCTGGCGCCGCAATCCGAGTGATCCCGATGGTACCGTTCGACCCGGTCGGCCCGATCCGCGTCGGCGCCGACCGGTTCCGGCTGGTCGTCTGGGCGCCCCGGGCCGAGTCGGTCACCCTGGTCGTCACCCCCGGGCCCGAGGAGCTTCCCCTGGAGCGCGGGGCCCACGGGTACTTCACGGGGGAGATCTCGGGGGTCACGTCCGCCACCCGCTACGGCTTCCGGCTCGACGACGGGCGGGTCCGCCCCGATCCGGCCTCCCGCGCGCAACCGGAGGGCGTTCATGGACTGTCGGCGTTCGACCGGAGTGACGCCCCGGGCGACTCCGACGAGGGGGGGATCCGGAGCCTGGCCCACTACGTCTACTACGAGATGCACGTCGGCACCGCCACCCCCGAGGGGACCCTGGAGGCGGCCGCCCACCGGCTCCCCGAACTCGCCGAGTTGGGCGTGACCGCGGTCGAGCTGATGCCGGTGAACCAGTTCCCCGGCCGACGCAACTGGGGCTATGACGGGGTCTTTCCCTGGGCGGTCCACACCACCTACGGGGGCCCGGAGGGGCTCCGGCGGTTCGTGGCGGCGGCCCATGCCCTCGACCTTGCGGTGGTCCTCGACGTCGTGATGAACCACCTCGGCCCCGAAGGGAACGTCCTGCCCGACTTCGCCCCCTACTTCCTGGACGGGGTCCGGACCCCCTGGGGGCCGGCAGTGAATCTCGACGGGGCCGGGAGCGAGGAGGTCCGTCGGTACTGGGGCGCGCTCGCGTTCCATTGGATCGATGGGTTCGGGATCGACGCCCTGCGCCTCGACGCGGTGCACGCCCTCGTCGACCGTTCCGCCCGGCCGTTCCTGGGCGAGCTCGCTCGGGCCGTGGCCGACCGGAACCGGACGGCGCGACGACCGGCGTGGCTGATCGCCGAGAGCGATCTCAACGATGCCCGGCTCCTCCGACCGGCCCGTTGGGGAGGTCTCGGGCTCATGGCCCAGTGGGCCGACGACTTCCACCACGCGCTCCACGCGGTGCTGACCGGTGAACGGGCCGGGTACTACGCCGACTTTGGTCCCCTGGCCGATCTCGCCATCGCCCTGGAACGACCCTACGTCTACGATGGCCGGTATTCGATCCACCGGGGGCGCCGCCACGGCAATTCCCCGGAGGGGCTGCCCGCCTGGAGGTTCGTCGCCGCCCTTCAGAACCACGACCAGATCGGCAACCGGCTCGGCGGGGAACGTCTCGCTGCCCTGCTCCCGTACGAGCTGCTGAAGGTCGCGGTCGCCCTCCATCTCCTCGCGCCCTGGCGGCCGCTGCTCTTCCAGGGGGAGGAGTGGGCCAGCCGGGCATCGTTCACGTACTTCACCGACCACTCGGATCCGACGGTCATCGCCGGCCTTCGGGAGGGCCGCCGCCGGGAGTTCGAGGCGTTCGGCTGGACCGACGCGATCCCGGATCCTCAGGATCCCCGGGGGTTCGAGGCCAGCCGGTGGGATGCGCCCGGCGCCCTGCCTCCGGGGGCCGCCGCCCACCGATCGCTGGTCCGGGAGCTGCTTCGGCTCCGCCGGACCGTACCGGCACTCGACTCCGACGGATCGACCCGGGCCCTGGCGTGGGCGGAGGACGACCGGCTCGAGGTCCTCCGGGAGCACCGCGGAGACCGCTGGGGGTTCGTCGTGCGGCTCTCGGGCCGCTCCCGGGCGCCGGCCGTCCGCTTCGACTCCGATCGCTGGCGGGTCCGTCTCGACACTGCCGAGCCCCGATGGAACGGCCCCGGCCCGGCGCTCACCCCCGGTGAGGGGGCTCCCGATCGCGCCACCTGCGCGCCCCAGTTCCTGCTGCTTCACGAGGAGGATTGAGGACGATGGATCGATGGATCTGCATCCACGGCCACTTCTACCAGCCCCCGAGGGAGAACCCCTGGCTCGAGCGGGTCGAGGTCCAGGATTCCGCCGCCCCCTACCACGACTGGAACGAACGGATCACCGCCGAGTGCTACGCACCGAACACCCGCTCCCGGATCATGGATCCGGAGGGTCGCACTCTGCGGATCGTCAACAACTTCGCCTCCATCTCCTTCGATGTCGGCCCGACGCTCCTCTCCTGGCTGGAGAGCGAAGCCCCCGAGGTCTACGAACGGATCCGGGCGGCCGACCGGGAGAGTCGCCGACGCTTCGGCGGCCACGGATCGGCGATGGCCCAGCCGTTCAACCACACCATCCTGCCGCTCGCCTCGCCCGACGACCTCCGGCTGCAGATCCGCTGGGGGCTCATGGACTTCGAGGGCCGTTTCGGCCGGCCGGCCGAGGGGATGTGGCTCCCGGAGACGGCCGTCAATACCGCGGTGCTCGAAGCGGTCGCCGAGGCGGGGATCGGGTTCACCGTGCTCGCCCCCACCCAGGCCCGGCGGATCCGCCCGCTCTCGGGCGGGGAGTGGACCGACGTCTCGGGCGGACGGATCGATCCCTCCACGGTCTACCGGGCCCGGCTCCCGTCGGGGCGGAGCATCGACCTCTTCTTCTACGACGGCCCGATCTCCCACGCCCTCGCCTTCGAGCGGCTGCTCGACAGCGGGGAGGCGTTCGCCGGCCGATTGCTCGGAGCCTTCTCCGGGGATGCGTCGGCCCGTCCATGGCCGCAGCTCGTCCACGTCGCCACCGACGGGGAGACCTACGGTCACCACCACCGGCACGGCGACATGGCGCTCGCCTACGCCCTCCACCTCATCGAGTCGACCGGCGCCGCCCGGCTCACCAACTACGCCGAGTACCGTGAGAAGGTCCCCCCCCGGTACGAGGTTGAGATCATCGAGAACACCGCCTGGAGCTGCGCGCACGGGGTCGACCGCTGGCGCGCCGACTGCGGGTGCTCGAGCGGGGCCCATCCGGGCTGGAACCAGGCCTGGCGGGGACCGCTCCGCTCCGCGTTTGACGCCCTCCGGGACCGCCTCGATCCGCTCTACCGCTCGGCGTCGAGCGAGCTGCTTCGCGATCCGCGGGAAGCCCGGGAGGAGTACTTGCGGGTCGTCCTGGACCGGTCCGAGACCCGCCGCGCCGAGTTCCTCGCCCGTCACGGCCGCCGACCGCTCACCCCCGAGGAGCGGATCCGGGTCTGGAAGCTGCTCGAGATGGAGCGCCACCTCCAGCTCATGTACACGAGCTGCGGCTGGTTCTTCGACGAGGTCTCCGGCCTCGAAAGCTCCCAGGTGATCCAGTACGCCGGCCGGGCGGTCCAGCTGGCCGGCGAACTCGGCGACCTGGGCGCCGAAGCCGCGCTGGTCGAATCGCTGCGGTCGGTCCCGAGCAACCTGCCCGAGATCGGCACCGCCGCCACGGTCTACGACCGGTTCGTCCGGCCGACCTCGATCGACCTGCTCAAGGTCTGTGCCCACTTTGCGGTGAGCTCGCTGTTCGAGGCCTACGGTCCGCGCACGGCGGTCGACGCGTTCTGGGTCGATCGGCGCGAAGAGATTCACCGGCAGATCGGGGGGGTGCGACTGGCGGTCGGTGTCGTCGGGGTCTCGAGCGCCGTCACCACCGAATCGGCCGAGATCACCTACGGGGTGGTCCATCTCGGCGGGCTCAACCTGCTCGGCGGCGCGCGGATCTTCCGCGGCCGCGACGAGTTCCACCGCCTGGTCGAGGCGCTGGATGCCCAGTTCGAGGCCGGGGATCTACCGGGGATCCTCGGGAGCATGAATCGCCGGTTCGACGGCCTCCAGTACTCCCTCCGCTCGCTCTTCCGGGATCGGCAACGGCAGGTGGTCCGGCAGATCATGGACGGCGTCCTCGCAGGGGCCGAGCAGTCGCTTCGGCAGGTCTACCTCGAAAGCGCTCCCCTCCTCCGGTTCCTCTCGGCCCAGAAGATCCCCTTCCCGCCGGTCTTCCAGACGGCCCTCCAGTACACCCTCAACGCCGACCTCCGGGAGGAGTTCGGTCGCCGCCCGTTGAGGGTCGACCGGATCCGGTCGCTCCTGGACGAGGCCCAGCGATGGGACACCCCGATCGAGGGGGAGCGGATGGGGTTCGCGCCCCGGCGGGCCCTCGAGGCCCTCCTGGCCGATCTCCTGCGTGCGCCCACCGATCCCGAGCGGATCGGCGAGGCGGTCACCCTCGCCGGGATCGTGAGCACGCTGCCGTACCCCGTCGACCTGACCAACGCCCAGAACCTCCTCTTCGACCTCGTCACCGACCACTGGGAGCCCCAGCGTCGGAAGGCCGCGGCCGGCGACCCGGCCGCCCGGGAATGGATCCGGCAGGTCGAGACCCTGGCCGGGCGGTTGAATCTCCGGCTGCCGTCATGACCGAGCGGACCCGACTCCCCTCCAGCCTCTACCGGCTTCAGTTGAACCGGGAGATGCCCCTCGAGCGGGTACGGGGTCTCCTACCCTACCTGGCGGCGCTCGGTGTGGACGGGCTCTACCTTTCCCCCCTCCTGGCCGCCCGCCGCGGAAGCCGCCACGGCTACGACGGGGTCGATCCGCCCCGGCTCTGGCCCGACCTGGGATCGGAGTCCGACTGGCACGCCCTGGTCGAGGCGGCCCATCGCCGGGGCCTGGGGCTGGTCGCGGACATCGTCCCCAACCACCTCGCCGCCTGCGACGAGAACGGAGCTTGGTGGGAGGTCCTTCGGCTGGGCCCCGACGCCCCGACGGCCGCCTGGTTTGACATCGACTGGCAGCCGCATCCGGTCACCGGCCGTCCCTGCCTGGTCCTGGCGGTCCTCCCATCCCCGGGACCCGAAGCCCTACGCAACGGTGAACTCGCGCTCGTTCGGGAAGGCCCGGATCTGGTCTTCCGCCTTCGGGGGGGTGGGCGGTTCCCGTTGGCCCCCGAGACGGAAGCGGAGGCCCGATCGATTCTGGATCAGGCGGACCCCCCGGAGCGCCCGGACACCGACCGGCGTCTCGCCCTCCTCGACCGGCAGCACTACCGCCTCATCCCCTCCAGCGAAGCCCACCGGGGGGTCAACTACCGACGGTTCTTCCAGGTGAACGAGCTCGTCGGGCTGCGGGTCGAGGAGCCGACCGTCTTTTACGCCGTCCATCACCGGATCCTCGACTGGATCGCGCACGGCGACCTCGCCGGCGTGCGGGTCGATCACATCGATGGCCTCATCGAACCCCGGCGCTACCTCGAGCGGCTCCGGGCCGAGATCCGGACCCGCTGCCCCGGTCCGTTCGGGATCTGGGTGGAGCAGATCCTCCTGGGCGACGAACCGCTCCGTCCGACCTGGCCGATCGACGGCAGCACCGGCTACGACGCCCTGGCCCGGCTCACCCGTCTCTTTGTAGATCCGGAGGTGTGGCCCGATCTCGAACGGACCTACCGCGACCAGGTTCCCGGGGCCGAACCGCCGGAGGCGATCGTCGCGGCGGCCAAGCGCGAAGCGATCCGGGAGTTCTTTGCGGCCGACGTCGACCGATGGCTGCGGAGCCTGCGCCGCCAGCCCCCGGGCGGCCGGAGCCTTCCGCCGGACGATACGCTCCGGGCGCAGATCGTCGAGTTCGTGGCCGACTTGGACGTCTATCGGAGCTACGTCGAACCGACCGGCCCGATCGATCCCGAGGATCGCGCGATCTGGGGGCGGGCGATCGATCGCGCCGGGCGATACGGACCCGCCGAACTGCTGCAATCGTGGTGGGAGGCCTGGAGCGACCCGGCCGCCGTTTCCCGGGAGCCCCTGCTCCGGCTCCAGCAGTTCACGCCGGCGGTGATGGCCAAGGGGGTCGAGGATCGGGCCCTCTACCGGGATCTCGGCCTCACCGCGCTGAACGAGGTCGGGATCCCGCCGGGGCCGGTCGACCGGGACCCGGTCGGCGCCTTCCATCGAGCCACGTCCGCGCGGGTCGAGCGTTGGCCGAACTCGATCGTCACGACCTCGACCCACGACACCAAGCGGAGCGAAGATGTGCGGGCCCGGCTCTTGGCGCTCGCGCAAGAACCCCGGGTCTGGGACCGGCTGGCGCGCCTTTGGCGGCAGGCCATCGGACGGGTCCCGGGAGTGCGCGAGCTCCCCGATCGGTCGGAGGGCGCCCTCTATCTCCTCTTCCAGGCGGTGGTCGGGACCTGGCCGCTCGACGGGATCCCGAGCCCCGAGTACCGCGCCCGGCTCCGGGCCTACGGCGAGAAGGCCCTTCGGGAGGCCGGGATCGTCACCGGCTGGTCATCGCCCGTTCCCCTCGGGGAGCAGGCGATCCTCGACCGGGTCGATGCCGTCGTTCAGTACGACGTCCCGTTCCGGCAGGGCCTCGCCGAGAGCCGGGGGATCTGGGGATTCGGGGGGGCCCTGCTCAGCCTCGCCCAGACGACGCTCAAGCTGACCGGTCCCGGAGTCCCGGACCTCTACCAGGGGACCGAACTCTGGGACGACTCCCTCGTCGACCCCGACAACCGGCGACCGGTCGATTGGGCTCGGCGGGCCGCCGAGCTCCAACGATTGACTCCCTGGATCGAGGCCGAGGCTCCGCCGGTGGCGGAGCTGTTGCATCACTGGACCGACGGGCGGGTGAAACTCTGGCTCACCGCCCGGCTGTTGCGGCTGCGTCGGGAGGATCCGACCGGCTGGTCCGGGGGCGCGTACCGGCCCTGGACGGTTCCGTTCGATGCGCGGCCGCCGGTCGTGGCCTTCCTCCGGGGCGGGGAGCGGGACGGGAGCCTGGTCGTCACCGCCCGGCTCCTCCCCGGGCTGCTCCGGAGCCCGCGACGGGACGCCCGGTGGGAGCCCCGGGACGACCTGGGGGTCCTTCGGCTACCCGGTTCGTCGACCCACTGGATCGATCGACTCTCGGGCCGTCGCTGGACGGTGGGGGACGACCGGGCCGTCCCGCTCGCGGAGCTGCTGGGGGAACTCCCGGTCGTGGTCCTGCAGCCGGACCGGCCCCGCCGGGATGGGCTCAGTGGCCCCGGAGCCGGCGCGTCCAGTCCACCAGGGTCGTCAGCAGGCTCTCGAGGTACTTCCGGCCGTCCGGGTCGGTGAACCGCCCCTGGGCGTCGAACTTCTGCGGAGCGAAGGTCACAAACACCTCGGGCAGGTTGATCGGGTGCATCCCGAGGAAGACGAAGGACTGCCGGAGCTGGTAGACCGCCCGGGAGCCCCCGAGAAGCCCGATCGACGCACTGACCGCCGCCACCGGCTTCTCCTTCCAGGAGTTGTCGGTGTAGGGACGCGACGCCCAGTCGATGGCGTTCTTGAGCGGGCCGGCGACGCCGTAGTTGTACTCCGGGACCCCGAACAGGATGGCGTCGGCGGCCCGGATCTGGGACTTGAACTCCACGACCTTGGGGGGCAGGTGGGCTTCGAGGTCCTGGTTGAAGACCGGAATCCCCTCGAGACTGGCGAGCTCCATCGTGGTATCGGCCGGGAGCATCGTCTGGGCCGCCTCCAAGAGACGGCGGTTGTACGACTCACGGCGCAGGCTTCCCGGAATCCCCAAGATCTTGACCGGACTCGGCATGGAACACCGGCGCGTCCACACGTCGGGAGTCCTTAGGGCTTCGGGTCGGGAGGGCCAGCAGGTTACGGCCCCACCACCAGCCGCCGGGCGACGGGCTCTTGACTCGCGGAGGGCTCCTCCCGGCATGCCCCGGGATCTGGGCAGGGGTGGGAGTGAGCCCCCGGTGGTCGTCCTCGGCGCCGGTTACGCCGGTCTTCGGACCGCCCAGGAGCTCCATCGCCGCACCCGCGGCCGCGTCCCGATCCTTCTCGTCGACCGTCACCCCGTCCATGTGCTCCGGACCGAGCTCTACGAGGTCGGCCGGATCGCCGGGGCCGGGGGCGCATCGGCCCCCTGGGCGATCCCCCTGGACGAGTTCCTCCGGCGGACCTCCATCGAGTTCCGACCGGGGACGGCGACCGAGATCGACCTGGAGCACCAGCGGGTCCAGCTGGAAGCGGAGCCGTTGGCCTACTCGCAGCTCGTGATCGCCCTCGGCAGCGTCGCCGCCTACTACCAGGTCCCCGGCGCCGCCGAACACACCCATTCGGTCTACCGCTTCACGGGCGCCCAGCGGTTGGCCGCGGAGCTCAAGGCGATCGCCCGCCGGTCGGTCGATCTTCCGGGCGAGCGTCGCCCCCGGGTGATCGTGGTCGGAGGCGGCAGCACCGGCACCGAGCTCGCCGCCGAAATCGCCGGCACCGACTGGGGAGCCCTCGCCGGGGGGATTCCCGCCCGCCCGATGGAGGTCGTGCTGGTCGCCGGCGCGCTGCCGTTCCTGGCCGGCCTGCCCCCGGAGCTGATCGACCGGTCGCGCCGCCTGCTCACGGCCGCGGGGGTCCACCTCCTCTACGGCACCAACGTGACCCGGGTCGAGCCGGGCCGGCTCCACCTTGACGACGGGTCGATCCTGGCGGCCGAGGCGATCATCTGGTGCGCGGGACTCGAGGTGCCCCCGGTCGTCGCGCGCCTTCCCGTCCCGCACGGCCGTGGGGGCCGACTTCGCGTCGCCCCCACCCTCGAGCTGCCCGGCCGTCCCGGGGCCTTCGCCGTCGGGGACGTCATGGAGCTCCAGGATCCCGCCACCGGAATCCCGGTCCCGGCGACCGCCCAGGCGGCGCTGGCGGCGGCCCGGATCGCCGGCCTCAACCTCGCGGCCCGCCGGCTCGGTCAGCCGCTCCGGGAGTTCCGCTACCGGGAGCGGGGGGTGATCCTCGCGCTGGGCCCGTCGGAGGGAGCGGCCGCGATCCGCTCCCTGACCCTCTGGGGAGCCCCGGTCCGGCTCCTGAAGCGGGCGGTCGAACGCAAATACGCCGGGGCCGTGGCGCAGGGGGAGGAATCCCGCGTCCTATGAGCCCCCCCGGCCCCCACCGACCCCGTCCGCGCCACCGCGAAGGGGGATGGACGCTCGAGGCGGCCCTTGCCCGGCTCGGGCGCCAAGGCCGGGCGAGCCGCGAGGATCCCCGAGCCCTCTGGTCGCACGTCGGCTTGCCCCGGGGCGCCGTGGTCGTCGATGTGGGCTGTGGCCTCGGGTTCTATGCGATCCCCGCGGCCCGCCGCGTCGGCCCGAAGGGCCGGGTCTTCGCCCTCGACATCTCCGGTGAACTGGTCGACTGGCTCGACCGCCGTGCCCGGACGCTCGGCCTCACCCAGCTCACCGCCCGGCGGTCGACCCCCCGCCGGCTCCCGCTGCCCACCGGATCGGCCGACTACCTGATCGTCGCCAACCTGCTCCACGGCATCCTCGGGCCGGACTCCCCGATGCTCCGGGAGATCGCCCGGCTGCTCCGGCCCGGGGGGCAGTTCATCAATGTCGACTGGATCCGACGGCGGACCGAGGAGGGTCCCCCGTTCGCGATCCGGCTCTCTCCGACCGCCGCCCGCCGCGCGGTCATCCCCTTCGGCTTCGTCCATCGGGAAACCTGGGCCCACGGCCCGACGCACTACGCCCAACGGTTCGAACGGGTCGCGCCGCGCCGTCCGCAAAGGGATTAATCGACGTCGCTTGGCGCGCATCGATGCAGGCCCTGGTCCTGATCGGCGGGTTCGGAACCCGGTTGAGGCCGATCACTTACACCGTTCCGAAGCAGCTCATCCCGATCGCCGGTAAGCCTCTGCTCTACCATGTCTTCGACCTGCTTCCCCCGGAGGTCGACGGTGTCGTTTTGGCGACCGGCTACCTCTCCGACGCGATCGCGGCCTACGTCCGGGCCCACCCCTTGCCGATACCGGTCCGTCCGGTCCCCGAAGCGACGCCGCTCGGCACCGGTGGTGGCATGCGGAACGCCGGGGACGATCTCTCCGACCCCTTCCTGGTCTTCAATTCGGACGTCGTCGCCGACGTCGACACCTCCGCCCTGATCCGGCGCCACGAACGGTCGGCCGGCGCCGGTGTCATGGCGCTCTACGAGGTCGACGACCCGAGCCCGTACGGGGTGGCGGTCCTCGGCCCCGACGACCGGATCGAACGGTTCGTCGAGAAGCCGGAGCGGGCGTCGGCCCCCTCCCGATGGATCAACGCCGGGGTCGCCCTCTGGTCCCGCTCGGTCCTCGAGGCGATCCCCCGGGGGGTCCCGGTCAGCTTCGAGCGGGAGATCGTCCCGGGGCTCCTCCCCCAGGGGGTCTACGGCTTCCGCTTCTCCACCTTCTGGGAAGACGCCGGGACGCCGGCCCGGCTCCTCAACGCCCAGCGGCTCCTCTTCCAGCACGGCCGGGCGGCCCACCCCCACCGCCCTCCCGGGGCCCTCGGGTCGACGCAGGTCGCCGCAGCGCCGACCGCCCGGGCGACCGGCGCCTCCTTCGGCGACTTCGTGACGCTGGACGAGGATGTCGTGGTCGAACCGGGCGCCCATCTCGCCAACTGCGTCGTCATGGCCGGCGCGACGATCGAACGGGAGGCGTCGGTCCTGGGCTCGATCGTCGGTCCGGGCGCCCGGGTCCGGGCGGGCCACCGCCTCCAGGACGGGGTTCTCGGGGCGTCGGCCGAGGCCTAACCGGAGCCGTAGCCCGGGCCGGTGACCACGACCCGAAGGCTCTCCGAGGGTCGGGCCGCCCGGTCGAACGCCGACCCGATCTCCGCCAACGGGAACCGGTCCGAGACCAGGCCGTCCAGGCGGAGCCGGCCCGCCGCGACCATCTCCTGGACCGCCCGGATCTCGGGATCGGTCGTCGCGTAGGCCGGGATGATCCGGACCCCCCGCAGGTAGAGCGACTGGAGCGGCTCCTCGAGCCGGCTCTCCGGCACCGGAACCCCGAAGAGGTTCACGGTTCCGCCCCGACGGACCTGGCCGAAGGCAAGCCGGGTCGCGGCCGCGGCGCTCGCCGCCACGACAGCGAGATCGACCCCCTCCCCACGGGTCGCCGAATCGACCGACCGCCGGACTTCGGCCGGATCGCGCGGATCGACCGTCGCATCGAATCCGCCCGCTTCGGCCGCGGCCCGGCGGCGCTCCGAGATCTCGGCGCCACCGATCCACCGGGCCCCCAAGGCGCGGGCGAGCCGGCCGTAGAGGAGCCCGACCGGGCCGAGACCGACCAGGAAGACCGATTGGCCCTCGGCGAACCCGACCCGATGGAGGGCGGTGAGAGCGCAACCGGCCGGTTCCAGGAGGGTGCCGATCTCCCAGCCGACCGAATCGTCCAGTCGCAG
>JBBYJM010000211.1:0-2502 GCA_043196275.1 Thermoplasmata archaeon | reverse complement strand
GAGGAGAGCGCATGAAGGTCGGGCTCGAGATCCACCAGCAGCTCCTCCCCCGGAAGCTGCACTGCCGCTGCCCCGGGGAGCTCACGGAGACCGTCCAGGGTGCGGTCGAACGCCGCCTGCGGGCCGCCCACGGCGAGGAGCAAGGGGTCGACCCGGCGGCCGAGTTCCAGGCGGCCCGTGAGCTGGTCTACCGCTACGAATGGGGCCCTTCGAACTGTCTCGTCGATCTGGATGAGGAGCCGCCGATCGAGCTCGACCCTGGGGCCCTCGACGTCGCCCTCACGATGGCCCTGCTCCTCCATGCGCGCCCGGTCGACGAGATCCAGGTGATGCGGAAGATCGTGGTCGACGGGTCGAATACCTCGGGGTTCCAGCGGACCTCCCTTATCGCGCTCGGCGGGTATGTCGAGGTCGAGGGACGACGCATCGCCGTCCAATCGATCTGCCTGGAGGAGGATGCGGCTCGTCGGGTGACCGAGAAGGACGGAGTGGTCACCTACCGGCTCGACCGGCTGGGCATCCCCCTCATCGAGATCAGCACCGAGCCCGAGATGGCGAGCGGCGAGGAGGCCCGGCGGGTCGCCGAGGAGATCGGGGCCCTGCTCCGGGCGACCGAGCGGGTCCGCCGCGGGATCGGCACGATCCGGGAGGACCTCAACATCTCCATCGACGGCGGGCGTCGGGTCGAGATCAAGGGGGCGCAGGAGCTTCGGCTCCTCCCGGAGTATGTCGAGCGGGAGGCCGAGCGGCAACGGGTGTTGCTGGAGGTTCGGGAGGCGCTGGGCCGAAGCGGGGCGACGGCTCCCGTCGGCCCCGGGGTTGACCTGACCGAAGCGCTGAGCGGTGTGGGGGCCGGGCCGATTGGGCCCGTGCTTCGCCGTCAGGGGAAGGTCCTGGGCCTGCGGCTCCCCGGCTTCGCGGGGCTCCTCCGATCGCCGCCCGGGTCGACCGAGCGGCTGGGTCGGGAGCTCGCCGACCAGGCCCGGGCCTGCGGCCTCCACGGCCTCTTGCACTCGGACGAGCTCCCGAACGGCGAGATCGGCGAGGATCGGGTCCGACGGATCCGGGCGATCCTCGGGGCGGAGAGCCGGGATGCGTTCGTCCTCGTGGCCGGGACCGATCGGCGCCAGCTGCTCCGGGCGCTCGATGCGGTCGCGCAGCGCGCCGCTGCGGCCCTCGAAGGCGTGCCCGGGGAGACCCGGGACCCTCTGCCCGATGGACGCAGCCGCTACTCCCGCCCCATCCCCGGACGGTATCGGATGTACCCGGAGACCGATGTCCCTCCGATGGGCATCGACCCTGAGCGGATCGAACGGCTCCGGTCGGCCCTGCCGGAGCGGCCCGCGGCCCGGCGGGAACGGCTGATCCGAGACCACCAGCTTCCGGCCGAAGTTGCCGGCCAGTTGGTCGTCGGCGGCCTCGCCGGGCTTCTGGAAACCTTGGTGGCCCGGGGCCGATCGGCCCCCCTGGTCGCCCGGCTCCTGACCCAGGATCTGCCGGCCGCCAGCGGCTCCGGGGAGGGGGCGTTGGAACTGTCGATCGATCAGCTGGACGAACTGCTGCGCGCCTGCGAGGCGGGGCAGTTTGCGAAGGAAGGGCTGCCCCAGGTCCTCGCCGCGCTGAAGGGGCAGGGCGCGAAGATCGACGTGCCCCGGGCGATCGCCTCCGCCGGATTCACGGGGCTCTCCACCGAGGAACTGGATCGTCTCGCGGAAACCCTGGTCGACCGCAACGCGGACCTGGTGCGCCGTCGGGGGGCGGCGGCGTTCTCGCCGCTGATGGGCGACCTTATGCGGGAGGTCCGGGGGCGACGGGACGGCCAGGAGATCGCCGCGGCGCTCCGCCGGGCGCTCCGGGATAGGACCGGGGGCGACCGGCCGCCATGAGCCCGGCCCGCCTTCGGGTGGTGGTCACCGATGTCGATGGCACCCTGACCAACCGAGCCCGTCTTCTCGATCCGGTCGCGATCCGAGAGGTGTACGCTCTGGAGGCGGCCGGCATCCCGGTCCTCCTGGCGACCGGCAACGCCCTGCCGATCGCGCTCGCCCTCCAGCGCTCGCTCGGGTTGACTGGCCCCATCATTGCCGAGAACGGAGGGCTCCTCTACGATCCGGTCCTCGCCCCCTCCCGGGTGGTCCGGCTCGCCGACCCCCGACCCGCCCGGGCCGCCTATCGGCGCCTCAGGGCCTCGGGCCTGCCGGTCCGCCGGCTCCTGACCGATCGCTGGCGGGAGTGCGAAGTCGCGCTCGAGCCGACCGTCGCCCCGACGGCCGTCCGACGATGCCTTCGCGGGCTACCGGTCCAGGTGGAGTTCTCGGGCTACGCGATCCACCTCATGGCACCGGGGTCCGGCAAGCTCCCGGCGCTCGAGTCGGCCCTTGCGGGCCGGGGGTGGACAATCGACGAGGCGGTCGTCCTAGGGGACGGCGACAACGATGTGGCCATGCTCCGAGCCGCCGGGCTCGGGGTGAGCTTCCCCAACGGCAGCCATAGAGCGCGATC
>JBBYJM010000210.1:0-2515 GCA_043196275.1 Thermoplasmata archaeon | reverse complement strand
GCTTCGGGAGGCTCTCGGTGCTGTCGGAGCGGTCGACCCGGATCCCTCGGTGCCGTAGCTCTTCGAGGAATGCCTGGGCGGCGGCCGCATGCGCCTCAGCGATGGGGAGGACCCGGACTTGGATCGGCGAGAGCCATGGCGGAAGCCTCCCGCTGGTATGTTCCAGCAGGACGCCGAGGAAACGCTCCCACGACCCCAGGATGGTCCGGTGGATAACCACGGGCGTATGCAACTGTCCATCCGATCCCTGATACTCCAGACCGAAGCGCCGGGGAGTCTGATAGTCCAGCTGGATCGTGCCGGTCTGCCACGGGCGCCCCAGGCTGTCTCGGACATGAATGTCGATCTTGGGCCCGTAGAACGCGCCTTCCCCGGGCGAGACTCGGAATGGAACCCGGGCCTCCTCTAGGAGCCGCCGGAGGGTGGCTTCCGCGGCCGCCCACTGGTCGGCATCCCCCAGCGCGCCCGGGGGCCGGGTCGAAAGCTCATAGCTCCACTCGAAGCGGAAGGTGGTGAACGCACTGCGGACCCACTCGAGGAGGGTTCGGATCTCCGGCTCGATCTGCTCCTCGGTGACGAAAAGATGGGCGTCATCCTGGACGAACTCTCGGACCCGGGTGAGTCCATGCAGAGTTCCGCTCGCCTCGCGGCGGTGCAGCGGGGCGAACTCGGCCCAGCGCAACGGGAGCTCCCGATAACTCCGCGTTCGGGAGCGGAAGATCAGCATCGATCCCGGGCAGTTCATCGGCTTCCAGCCGAAGACCCGGTCGTCGACGGTGGAGAGGAAGATGTTCTCCCGGTAATGCTCCCAGTGCCCGCTGGTTTCGAAGACCGACTGGGGGAACATGAGCGGCGTCCGGACCTCCGAATAGCCGGCGGCCGCCAGGTGCTCGGTCACGTATCGCTCCAGCTCGCGCACCACGACCATCCCCCGAGGCAGCCAGATCGGAAAGCCGGGGACCTCCTCGAGGAACAACGCGAGCTCCAGTCTCTGGGCGAGCCCCCGGTGGTCCCGGGCCTCCGCCTCCTGACGCAGCCGGAGGTACTGGTCGCGCAGGGCGACGGTGGGAAAGCCGACGCCCCGGATCCTCTGGAGCATGGCCCCGTCTTCCCGACCCCCGTCGTGGACGGCCGAGACCCCCAGAATGTGGAGGCCGGCCAGCCAACCGGTGTCGGGAACGTGGGGACCCCGACACAGATCGACAAACGATCCGGTGACATAGACCGAGACCACCGGATCCGAGGTGTCGGCGAGGTAGCGAAGCTTGTGGGGATTGGCGCTGAACAACCGCCGGGCCTCGTCGATCGGAAGCTCCCGACGGACGAACGGCTCCTTCCGACGGATGGCCTCCTCGACCCGGGCCCGGACGGCCTCAAGGTCTTCGGCGGTCAGTGGGCGGACGTCGAAGTCGTAGAAGAAGCCCTCGTCCGTCGGAGGGCCATGGGTGGGCCGAGCGGAAGGGACGGTCTCCAGGAGGGCTTTGGCGACGAGGTGGGCCGATGAGTGCTGGAGGATGTCCCGACCGGCCCGATCCTCGAAGGTCAGCGGCCGAAGGATGCCCGATCGCTCGAGCGGGGTGGCCAGGTCGATGGGCCGGTCATCGTAGATCGCCGCGAGCGCGGCACCGGAGAGGCTGGGATTCCAACGATTCAGGGCGTCTCTCGCCGGCGTCCCGGGCGGCAGCTCGAGTCGCTGCCCGTCCGGAAAGGTCAGGGTAATCCGCACCGGATCCGGCATCCGTGGAGCCCAGCCTTGCCTCGCCTAAAGGTTTGGGGCTCCCGTCCCGCGATGCGCCCCGACGGACCCACTCTGGAGCCCCCCACGCTAAACCGCGGTAGAGATGACCCGAGATCTCCGGTTCCAAGGCGCCAATCGCATCCACGACAAGGGGGTGGTCGAGCTCGCGTTGCGAGGTTCAGATCGGGGCTCCGCAGGAGCGGCACTTGGTTTCGGTCGGCGGGCTCAATCCTCCGCAGTACCGACATCGGAAGACGACGGCCGGGGCAGCGGAGGTCGGAGGGGGTGGGGGGGGAGGGACTCCTCGGTTCCCCGACGATGGAACGCCGGGAGTCGGAGGGGGCGGCGGCGGCAGTTCGGGAAGCTTCTCCCGGGCCGCAGCGATCGCCTGGGAGACGGCATCAGGATCCTGGACACGGAGCTTCCATTGTCCATACGGTCCCTGGAGGTGGAGAACCGGGCTTCCGATGCGCGGCCTCCCGACAGCGACGTTGCGCAGGAGGGGCAGTGGAATTTGGAAGGGGATCCCCACCTCCGAGGCCGATAAGACCCCTCGGCTTTGAATCTCGAAAAGGACCCGTCGGTCGGTCAAGAAGAAAGTTCCGTACTGGGTCCCGGGGGCGTCGAGCAGATAGCCGGGTTGTTGCACCAGAAGGGTTTCCCCACGGTTCAGCAACATCAACCGCTTCCCCTGCCTCGTCCGGGACGCTCGGTCTCCTCAGGCGAGGATGGGCTGCGAAGTCGCGTCGGAAACGACGAAGAGGGCCTGGCTGGGCC
>JBBYJM010000209.1:0-2518 GCA_043196275.1 Thermoplasmata archaeon | reverse complement strand
CCCCAGATGGTCGGCCCCCGAAACGGGAATCGTGCCGCGGCGGGCCACCTCGGTGGCGATCAGGCGCCGCAGGTAGTAGAGGGCGATCGGGAGGGCGATGACCGCGGCGATAGCTCCGAGGGTCAACGGCTGGAGCGGTACGATGACGCCGATCATGAAGAGGAAGACCGCGCGAAGCAGTGAGGAGAACTCGCCCTGCATCCGGCGGAACCCTCGACCCAGCTCGAACGGTCGGGCGGCCCGGCGCCCCCGCCACCGAGCGATGGCGCTCCGGATCCAGTACTCGTTCGCAATGAAGATCCCGACGACCAGGACCGCAAACACCCCGGCGCCCCCCAGCGCCTCGGCGACCGCGTAGACCACGAGGAGCAGGCCGAGCAGCGCAATCAGCGCGAACGGCCGCTCCTGCCAGCGGGCGAGGAACTGACGGGCCAGGATCGCGCCGACGATCCCGATTCCGATGGCCACCGGCAGGGGGAGCAGTACCGAAATGGCGACCGTGCGGCTGAGCTGCCCGGGCGTCGCGGCCAGCACCGTCAGGAGCACGCTCAGCCCGACGATCGAGAGGGTATCTTCGAGGGCGCCGTCCAGGTGGACGTAGGCCCGCAGGCCGGGGTCGGCGATGAGCCGGCTCGCGATGGGGATGATGACGGCCCCGGAGGTGCAAGCGAAGGCGACCGCGAAGATCAGGGAGGGATCGACCTGACCGGGGACGAACAGCAGCAGGCTGACCCCGAAGAGAAGTCCGAATCCGATCGCCCAGCTCGCGATAGCGAACAGCACGGCCGAGACGGCGAAGGGTCGAACCAGCCGGGCATTCATGTCGAGTCCGGCGTCATACAGGATGATGACCAGGGCTGCCGTACCGACCAGAGGCGCCAGGGTCAGAATCGGGCCCGGGGGGATCAGGTGAAACAGAGGTCCTGCGGCGAATCCGAGTGCGATCAGCCAGAGGACGTCCGGGAACCGGAACCGTTCGGTGAGGAGGTCGCTGGCGAAGCTGATGAGCAGGACGACGCCGAGGAGCATCAGGTCGACAGTCGTTGAGTCGAACACCAGCAGGGTCATCGCGGGACCTCCGCGGCGTCGCCGGAGGCGCGGGGTCGGCCCGACGTCATCGGGAGGTCCGATCCCGCGGAGCCTGCGGCGGAGGGGTCGTCGCGGCGTCGGCGTTCAGCAGGGGGAGGAGCCCCGTGCCCAGCCATTGCCCTCCGTCCACGGCCAGCACCTGCCCCGTAATGTAGGCGGCCCTTGGTCCGCCGAGGAACGCCACGCTCTCGGCGATCTCCTCCGGGGTCCCGAACCGGCCCAGGGGAACGCCCCGGGTCACCGCCTGGACGATGGGCTCCGAGGTCCACAGCCGTTGGTCGGTACCCTCGGTGTGCACGGGTCCGGGGGCGACCGCATTCACCCGGATCCCGTAGCGGGCCCACTCCACGGCGAGGCTTCGGGTCAGCGCCAGCACCCCCGCCTTGGCGGCGGCCGAGTGGCTGGTCCCGGGGCCGGCCATCCAGGCGTAGGCGGCCACAATGTTGACGATCGCGCTGGACGGTCGTTCCTTGAGGAGGGGGAAGGCGGCTCGACTGCACAGGAAGGTGCCGTCGAGCACGATCCCGACGACCGCCCTCCACCCGTTCGGTGTGATCGACTCTGCGGGGGCCACGAAGTTGCCGGCGGCGTTGTTGACGAGCAGGTCCAGACGGCCGTACTCGGCGCGAACGCAGTCCAGCAGTGCGTCGACCGCCGACTCGGAGCGGACGTCGGTCGGGACCGTCACCACCCGGGCGCCGGAGCCCCGGAGGGCCCGGGCGCCGGCCTCTAGGTGGGCCGGATCCCGGCTGGCCAGGGTGAGGTCGTAGCCGTCCCGGGCGAGACGCTGGGCGATCGCGAGGCCCAGACCGGTGCCGCCCCCGGTCACCAATGCGGAGGGCCGGTCAGTGGTGCGGGGGGCGTCCACGCCCCCCCAAGGTAGTCCCGTCTAATCAACTCACTGATGGGCGGAGCCGTTCAGTTCACTGGCCAACTCGTAGAGCGCCCGGGGCGATAGTCCGCGGCCAGCAATCCCGTCACGGCGCCCGACCCCGGTTCCGTCCCGAAACCCCATCACGGTGGGTACGACCTCGATCGCGAACCGGTCCCAGAGCGGCGAATCCAGATCGGTCAGGTCCGCGATCGCCGCCCGGACGCCGGTGGGCGGCCTCCAGGCCACTAACGGCCCCCGGAACCTCTGGCAGAATGGGCACCAGTCGGCGAGAAAGGCGACGACCCACCGCCCGGGCCGACGGAGGGTGGTCCCGTCGAACTGGCCGTCCGTGAACGTCTCCATCCGAGGCCTCACCGGGGCGGAGAGGCTTCCGCCAGGGCCAGAATATCCCCGTGGCCCCGGGCAATCGGTAGCCCGCTTCGTTCCGACCGGGAGAAAAACCGGGTTTCCTGCCAGAGTGGCCCCGCCGGAATCCGGTCCGGCGCCTCGAAGCAGTCGTAGAGAAAGTGCAGATCCCAGTGGAGGTCCCCATCC
>JBBYJM010000208.1:0-2576 GCA_043196275.1 Thermoplasmata archaeon | reverse complement strand
TCGGGTCGTAGAACAGCATGTTGTAGGCCGCGGGCAGGGGCCAGGTGAACTCCCCCCAGAGCCCGAGGAGGAGGAGGAAGCCGCCGAGGGCGCCGAGCATCCAGGAGCCGCCCCGCAGCTGGGCCTCCACCGCGGCCCGGTTCTCCCGGCCCAAATACCACGACCAGATCGCGGTGTAGAACAGCACCGCCGTCACCAGGATCAGCGCGTCGAGCTCAATGCCCAGGTTGTCGATGAAGGACATGGTTGGACTCCCCGGAAGGCCACCGCCTCCCTCATCTGGATCGGGGCGCCGGGGAGATAAACCTTCGGTCAATTCCTGCCGGCAGGAACCGGGGCCGTCGGCGCGGGCGGGCGGAGGAAGTACCCCGCCCGGCGCTCGTGCTCCGGGCGGACGACCGCGAAGTCGTCGACCGTCCATCCGAGGTCGAAGGCGGCCCTAAAGGCGTCGCGGACGGCATGCCGCCAGCGTCGGACCGACTCCGGGTCGTGCTCCTGGAGGATCGCGAGGTCGAACGGGATCTCGAGCACCGCCTCCCCTGGGCCCGACGGCTCCTCCACCGCGACCGGACGGCGGAGTCCGCTCGGTCCCTCCTCGGTATCGACGAGCGGCTTCGCCCGCGTCCACCGGGCCAGCTCCTCCTCCCGGGACGGCCGGTGCCCCCCGATCCGCTCGACGACCCGGGGCTCCTCGAGCGTCCAGACGGCCCGCAACCGGTCGGTCTCCTGCCCCTCATGGACCCGGTCGGAGATCTGGCCGTAGTAGTGGACCAGGTAGCGGTCCGGCCGGGCCCCGAGCTTGCGGAGCGCCAGGTTCGCGTTGCGGCTCTGCAGGGGATCGAAGTTCCACCGGATCTGGGGGAGCCCCGACTCCACGACCGCGTCGCGCTGGGCGAGCTTCAGCCGGAAGCCGACGCCGTGGTGCTGGTACTCGGGCCGGACCCCGGTGAGGTGGGAGTAATGGTAGAGGGTCTGGCCGTCCCACCCGATGAAGCCGAAGGTGAATCCGACCAGGTAGATGTCGACGAAGGCGCCGATCACGATCCCGCCGTTGTCCTGGACCGCCCGCTGGAGCCCGGGGGAGAGGGTCGGCTCCTCCCGGTGCCCCCAGATCTTCCGCTGGAGCTCCTCGACCTGCCGGAACTCCTCGGGCTTGCGGAGCCTCCGGTAGAGGATCTCCTCCTTCGGGGCGGCGGGGGGTCCGGCGGCCACCCTCCGTCGAGGGGCCCCGAATACTTAACCCGCGAGCCCCCGGCCGGGCATCAGCGCCGGATCCGCAGCTCGCCGAGCCGCTGGGCGTAGCGGAGCTCGTCGGCGGGGGTGAGCTCGGCGAGCGCCTCCTCCAGCTCGGGGATGTTCCGGAGGAACTCGGCCTTGCTGCGGGTGCGCATGAGATGCTCGAACCGGAGCCGGGCGAAGTAGTAGGCGCCCGCCATGTAGCCGCCGATGATGACGAGGATCGGTCCGAGGACCGCGAACAGGAGGTTGTAGTTCGTCGTCGGCGTCGCGGTCACCGCGTTGATCGCCGGGAACGGGCCGACGGTCGAGAGCGGGGTGAAGTAGCCGACCACCAGGACCGTGAGGAAGATCCCGACGGCCAGGATGAAGTCGGCGACGATCGCCCGGTACGTCCTCAGCCCCTCCTCCCACCGACGGCTCCACTTTCGGGGCGAGGGACCGGCCGACATGCGGTAGGCGGCATGACCCGGCGAATAAGAAGGTATGGAACGGCGCCCCGGGCGATCGGCCGTCCGGCTACGGTCGTCGGGGCGGTGGCTCGGTCCGGCCGTACCGGGAGCCGGCGGCGCCCACCCCCGGCCGGGCGGCCGGCCCCGACGGCGGCGGGATCGTCGCGAGGAGCGGCCGCTGCTGGAGGTAGAGGTAGCCGGCGCCGACGATTCCGACGACCAGGGCCGCGGCGCCCACCAGCGGCCCGCTGAAGGTGGGGAAGGCGACCAGCAGGTAGCCGAAGCCTCCCAGCGCCACCGAGAGGATCGGCGTCGCCCGGCGATCGGTCCGGTAGCGGCCGGGCAGGCTCATCAGCGCGCCCATCGCGCCGAAGGCGAGGAGGGTGAGCGACTGGCCGATCGCGAGGCCGACCGCGGGGCCGCTCAGCGTAGCCGCGGCGAGCACCGGCGCCATGATCGCGAGGATGAGGATCGCGGAGACCCCGGCCCGGAACGCCAGCGCGTAGAAGGGGCCGGCAGCCCCGGTGCCGAAGTAACGGCTCCGCAGGAGCCCCCACTCGGCCCCCTCCCCGACCGCCAGAAGGAGCGCCAGGAAGAGGATCGCCCCCGGCCAGGCGCCGTTGCCGGTCGACGTCAGGAAGAGGAGAAGGAAGATCGCCAGGGGGACCCCGACGAACAACCCCCCCGTGTAGGCGAAGATCGCCCGGCGCTCGTTGAACCGGGTCTCCTCCACCTGCGGGGTGGCGAACCGGCCGACCTCGTAGTAGACGAACCCTCCCGAAAGGAGCACCCCGACCACCGCGCCCAGGGAGAGGGCGGCGTCGACCATCTAGCGCCTCCGGCGGCCGAAGGCCAGAAAGCCGGTGTGGCCGAGCATCTCGAAGTCGG
>JBBYJM010000207.1:0-2579 GCA_043196275.1 Thermoplasmata archaeon | reverse complement strand
GGGCCACCGTGATGTGACCCCCGACGACCGACCCCGGGCCGCGGTGCAGTACCGGACGCTCCGCCTCTGATCCAACGGACGGGGATATGAGGCCCTGCCGGACCGCCGCGCCTCGCTGGACCTTCCCCGCTGCCGGCGGGCCCTCGAGGCGGCGGGGCGACCGATCATCGATGCCCGGGTGATGCTGATCGTCCAGCTGCCCCCGGAAGTGACGATCAGCCAGGGGGGAAGGTTCCTCTTCAAGACCCGGGATCCCGAACTCGCCCGGGCCGCCTTCGCGCAGCTCCTCGGCCTGCTCGGCCTGGACGGAAGCCTGGCCCCGCCCCAGGGACGCTAGATTAAGCCTGGGGAGGGGTTTCGGTACCGAGGCCGGGCATGCGGGAAACCTGGGTTGTCGGAGCCGCCACGAACCGCTTCGGAAGGATGGCCGAGTCGGCCCGGGAGGCGGCGGCCCGGGTGGCCCTGGAGGCGATCGACCGGGCCGGTCTGACCCCGAAGGACATCGATCACACCTTCGTCTCCAATGCCTTCGGGATGGCCGAACACCAGGGCCATCTCGGCCCGCTCGTGAATACCGCCCTGGGGATTCCCGAGGTGCCGTCCTGCACGATCGAATCGGCCTGCAGCTCCTCGAGTGCGGGACTGCACGAGGCGTTCGTCCATGTCGCGGGCGGGTTCGCCGACGCGGTCCTGGTTGTCGGGGCCGAGAAGCTCTCCCACCTCGACACCCTCACGGCAACAAGCTACTTTGCCACCGGTGCGGACTTTCCGTTCGAGACCCGCAACGGCGCGACCTTCCCCGGCCTGTATGCCACCCTCGCCAGCGCCTACCGCAACGCCTTCCCGCTGCCACCCGAGACGCTCGCCCAGGTGGCCATCAAGAACCACGCCAACGCGGCGCTCAATCCCCACGCCCATTTCCAGAAGGCGATTTCCCTCGAGACCTACCTCAACTCCCCGATCGTGGCGTCGCCCTTCCGACTGTACGACTGCTGCCCGTTCTCGGACGGCGCCTCGGCGATCGTCGTGGCCGCCAAGGAGTTCGTCCGGAGGCCCACCTCCACGCCCCTCATCATCGCCGCATCGGTCCGGACCGGATCGATCGTCGACATGCACGATCGGACCGACCTCTACGGACTTCCCGCGAGCCGCGCCGCCGGGGAGCGGGCCTTCCGTGCGGCGGGCCTGACCCCGAAGGACATCGACTTCCTGGAAGTCCACGACTGCTTCACCATTGCGGAATTGCTGGCGCTCGAAGACCTGGGCTTCTATCCCCGTGGGACCGCCGGCGCGGCGACGCGGGAGGGCGAAACGGCCCGGACCGGTCGGCTTCCGGTCAACCCCTCCGGCGGGCTCAAGGCGAAGGGCCACCCGGTGAGCGCGACCGGAGTCGCCCAGGTCGTCGAAGTGTTCGAACAGATGAACGGCACCGCGGGATCCCGGGCGGTCGCTCGGGCCGAGACCGCCCTGACCCACAACGTCGGTGCGACCGGCGGTTCCTGCTCGGTCCACATCTTCCGTCGGGGGTGAGAGGATGGGAACGACCGACGCCCCGGGCCATTCGATCGCCGACTACGTGACCGGCTACACCGAATTCGGGCGGCTGCGGGGGTTTGGCTGCCCGTGCGGATTCAAGACTGCGACCTGGGTCCTGGCCTGCCCGCGGTGCGGCGGGCGGAACCTCACCGACATTGACCTCTCGGGGCGGGGAGAGGTCATCGCGTGCTCGGTCCAGCATGTCCCGAGCGACGAGTTCCTCAACGAGGCCCCGTACGCCTACGTGGTCGTGGACCTGGAAGGTGGGGGCCGGATCACCGGGTGGGTCGCGGGAGTCGCCGACCCCGCCGACCTTCCCCTCGGCACCCGGGTCCACTTCCACCCGAGCTATAAGCCGGGCGTCCAGTTCGTACGGGACTGACCTTGACCCCCGGCCCCTCCCCTCCCGAGAGCGATGGGGGACTTTCCCGTCCCTGGCTCCGCTCGTATCCGCCCTCGGTTCCCCCGACACTTGAGGTCCCGAACGAGTTCCTCACCGACGCGCTGGACCGATCGGTCCAACGGTGGCCCGACCGGACGGCCCTCATCTACTACGGCGCCCGATGGAGCTATCGGGCGCTCGGGCGGGCGGTCGACCGTTGGGCGGCCGGCCTCCTCCGGCTCGGGATCCACTCCCACGATCGGATCGCGCTCTACCTGCCGAACTGCCCGGCCTACCCGATCGCCTTCTTCGGGAGCCTTCGGGCGGGCGCCACCGTGGTCCAGGTGAGCCCGCTCTACCTCGGGGACGACCTGGCCCGTATCCTCGACGACGCCGACCCCCGAGCGGTGGTCACCCTCGGGGCGCTCGCACCCCATCTGGTCCCCCTGCTCCCGACCCGCCCGTCGATCCGCGTGATCTGGGCGGGAGTCCGGGAGTTTTACCCGCTCTGGCTGCGGCCCTTTGTCAACCTGGTCCTCCGCCGTCAAGGACTCCCCACCGGGGCACCCCGGGGCCCCGCGTTCGTCCGATGGCGGGACGTCGCCTCGGCCCCGGGAACCCCCCCTCGCCTGACGGGGGATCCGGCCCGCGAAGTCGCCGT
>JBBYJM010000206.1:0-2596 GCA_043196275.1 Thermoplasmata archaeon | reverse complement strand
TGGTGCCGGTCCACGTCGGTGCCCTGCTCGGGCGGCCGTCGGGGATCGTAGAGGGGTTCGCGGGGAAGGCGGAAGAACTCCCTAAGGACGCGGCGCGTGAAGCCCCAGACCACGTGGCCGTCGTGGACGGCCGAAGGCATCGGGTACCGGCCGAAGAGCGTCTCCCGGGGTTCCATCCGGGTGACCTCCAGGGCCGATCGGGGGAGCCAGAAGGTCGCGGCCACCTCACGGGGGTCCCGGGCCGTCGGCGCCGGGGCGAAGGGCGCGAGGGGGGCGGCGAAGATGGCGACAAGAAGACCGAAGGCGCTCGCGTACCGGGTCCCGACGTACCGGGGAGATTCGCCAAAGTGGGCCGCCGCAAGTCCCACCTCCTCCTCGCACTCCCGGAGCGCGGTCGCCCGAAGCGTCTCGTCTTGAGGCTCCACATGGCCGCCGGGAAAGCCGACCTGACCCGACCCCGACCGACCCGGTTGCACCGCCCGCTCGATCAGGAGGACCTCGGGGCCTCCACGGCCCTCCCGAAGCACGATCAGGACGGCCGCCCCGGCCCGATCCCGGGGCGGAGTCAAAAGGCCCCAAGGGGCGAGCCAAGGCTCCAAGGAGGAACCGTCCGAGGCCCCGGGAGCTCCCGGGGTCATTTCTGCCAGTCGTAGGTGACCTTCTGCGCCACGGTCGCCTGGTCGTCCGGCCGGTCCCGGCGCACCCCAAGCTGCGTTTCCAGAGCGACGATCCGCCCTTGGAGGACCCTGACCATCCCCTCCAGCCACTGGACCCGTCGGGCCAAATCGTTCGCAGGATCGGGAGGCGACTGGGCCATAGTCCCACCCCCTATCGTTCGGTCACTTAATAGCGTTGGAGGGCGGGGCGGAACCCCCCGCCTCGACGCGGTCCAGGAAGTCCCGCAGGCTGGCGACGAACTCCGGGGTCCGTTCGATCGGGATCATGTGGCCGGTCCGGGGGAAGAGCTTGAGCTCGGAGCCCGGGATCGACTGCCGGAGATATCGGGCCTGAGAGGCATCCACCACGGCATCGTTCATGCCGTGGGCAATCCAGGTGGGCCGGCGAATCGCCCCGATCTGACCCCGGCCATCGAATCCCAGGGCGGTCAGCATCCAGCGTTGGGGGCCGTGGAACGGGACCGAGGCGAGCCGGGCCCGTACCACATCAACGACATCCAGGTGCTCGTCGGTGTAATCGGCAAAGTAGACATCCTTGACGAGCCGCAGGGCGAAGGCGTCGAGGCCCTGCTCCTCGCGGACCCGCCGCCACTCCTCGGTCACGTTGCGCATTTGCGGACCGGCGTGGGCGGCGCCGGAGACGAGGGCCAGGCTACGGACCCGGTCGGGTCGGTGGAGCGCCAGCGACAGGGCGAGGAAGGCCCCCGCACTGAATCCGACCAGGTGGGCCCTCTCGAGGCGGTGCCGGTCCAGAAGGTCGACCAGGTCCTGCTCGAATTCGGCGAACCCGAACGTGGAGGTCGAGGGCGCCACCGAGCTTCCGTGACCGCGCAGGTCAGGGGCAATCGCGTGGTACCGCTGCGCAAGATCGGGAAGGACTGGATCCCATAGGGTATGGTCCATGAAGGCGCCGTGCAGCAGCAGCACGGCGGGGCCAGTGCCGACCTCACGGGCGGCGAGTTGGAACTCGGTAGACTGGGCCACGCGGCCGCCACCCGAGGGCCCTATTTAACCGCCGGGAACCCCGGACGCTCCCCGGGATAGAGAATCCGATGGCCCGAGGGCGGCCCTCGGGGCCGACCCCGCCGTGCCCGCCGACCGGACCCCGGGGGCGAACGATACCGCTAATTACCTACCCCCTGCTCTCGGGTTCCATGGCCCGCGGCGTGATGCTGATGAGTGGGGGGATCGACTCGCCGGTCGCCCTCTACTACCTCCTTCGTCAAGGGCACGAGGTGGTGGCGGTCCACATGGACAACCGTCCCTTCACCGACGACTCCCCCCTCGAGAAGGTCTTGGACCACCTCACGATCCTTCGGGAACGGTTCCGGCAGCCGATCCCCCTCTACGTGGTGCCCCACGGCTCGACCCAGGTGACGCTTATGCGATCGACCGACCGGCACGTGGGCTGCATCCTCTGCCGTCGGTTCATGTGGCGATCGGCGGAGCGGATCGCGCTCCGGGAGAACGCGACGTTCCTCATCACCGGCGAGGCCCTGGGCCAGGTGGCCAGCCAGACCCTCAGCAACATGCGGAGCGCGACCCAAGCGGTGAGCCTCCCCATCGTTCGCCCGTTGGTGGGCCTCGACAAGCAGGAGATTGAGGCGGTCGCGAAGGAGATCGGGACCTACGCGATCTCGACCCGGCCGGGGGTCTGCTGTCAGGCCGTGCCCGACCGCCCGGCAACCCGGTCCCGGCTCCTTTCGATCCTCGAGGAGGAGGCCCGGGTCGACGCGGAGGCGATCCTCGAGGACTGCGTCCGCCGGGCCACCGTGATGTGACCCCCGACGACCGACTCCGGGCCGCGGTGCAGTACCGGACGCTCCGCCTCTGCTCCAACGGAGGGGGATATGAGGCCCTGCCGGACCGCCGCGCCTCGCTGGACCTTCCCCGCTGCCGGCGGGCCCTCGAGGCGGCGG
>JBBYJM010000205.1:0-2605 GCA_043196275.1 Thermoplasmata archaeon | reverse complement strand
CGAAGTGGTCCGGGACATCCAGCGGGCGCTGCTCCAGGCCGACGTCAACGTCCAGCTGGCGCTGGACCTGACCCAGCGGGTTCGCCGTCGAGCCACCCAGGAGAAACCGCCGGCCGGGGCGAGCCTGCGGGACTTCCTGGTCCGGATCATCTACGAGGAGATCCGGGGGATCTTGGGCAAGGATGCGGTCTTCGAGCTTCGACCCCGGCGCATCCTTCTCACCGGCCTCTTCGGCCAAGGAAAAACCACCACGGCAGGCAAACTGGCCCGCCACTTCCAGAAGAAGGGCGTCCGGGTCGGCCTCGTCGCCGCCGATGTGCACCGTCCTGCCGCCATCGACCAGCTCCAGCAGTTGGCGCAGAGGGTCGGCTGCGAGTTCTTTGCCGATCGGAGCGAACCGCGGGCGGAGAAGGTGGTCGAACGGGCCCTCGCGGCATTCCCTCCCCACCTCGCGGTTATCGTCGACACCGCGGGACGGAGCGGGATCGACACCGAACTCATCGAAGAACTCCAAAGGGTCCGGGCCGTCCTCCAGCCCGACGCGACGCTTCTCGTCCTTGACGCGGCGATGGGGCAGGCCGCCGGCCGGAGCGCCCAGGCGTTCCATAGCGCGGTCGGCGTGACCGGAGTCGTCCTCACCAAGCTGGACGGTTCCGCCAAGGGCGGAGGCGCCCTTTCGGCCGTGGCCGTGACCCAGGCCCCGATCGTGTTCCTCGGGACGGGCGAGCACCTGGACGAACTGGAGCGGTTCGAACCGACCCGGTTCGTGAGCCGGCTCCTCGGCATGGGGGACGTCCAGACCCTCCTCGAGCGGTTTGAGGCGCTGTCGAACCAGGAGGAGGCCCAGAAGGCGGCCGAGCACCTCATGACCGGGCGGTTCACGCTCCGCGACATGCGGACCCAGCTGTCCTCCCTCGGTGAGATGGGCACCTTCTCCAAGCTGTTCAGCTTCCTGCCCGGGCTCGGCGCCGCGAAGGTCACCGACCAGCAGCTCGACGCCACCCAGGTCCGGATGCGCCGGTACCGCGCGGTCCTGGATTCGATGAACTCCGCCGAACTGGACGATGCCCACCTCATCAAGGCGGACCGGATCCGGCGCATTGCGCGCGGCAGCGGCTCTCGCCCTCAGGATGTCCGGGCGCTGCTGAAGCATTTCGACCAGACCCGGAAGGCCGCGCACGGCATTGCCTCGAACCGCCGGTTCCGGCGCCAACTCGAGCGGCAGATGACCCAAGGGGGCCCTCCGGCGCCGTAAATTGCCATGGCGGCCGAACCTGCGGAGTTCCTCGCGGGCCTCCTTTTGGTGTTTTTCCTTCCCGGATTCGGGGTGGTGGTGGCGACATTTCCCGAGTGGAGCTATCGAGGCCGCGGCGCCCTGGAGCGGGGACTTACGACCCTGACCCTGGCGGTCGTTCTGAGCGTGGCGCTCACGGTCCTGGTGGGCTACGGCCTGCTCGCGCTGTCGCCGTCCGGCTTTGCCGCCTCCTGGAGCGACCCCACCTTGGAGATCATCCTCGGGCTCATCGCCGCCATCGGGCTCGGGATCGGGGGGGTTCGGCGAGCGTTTCCGAAATCCCCGGTCCCGGAAGACGAGCCGGGCGGTCTGGATCCTTACGCATTGACCCGGGAGCTCGACCGCCTCCAACGTGAATATCGGAAGATCCGGCGAGGACAACTCCCCGCCCGGGGGGCGCCCGAAGCATCCGATCCCCACCGGCAACTGGAGGCGCTGGAGTCGGAGATCCGCCGGATCGAGGCCGAGCTGGAGAGGGCATATGTCGAGTAGTCGGAGTCGTTCCGGGGACGAGTACAAGATGGTCCTGGTGATCCGGGGCGAACTCAGGTTGACGGCCGGAAAGTCGGCCGTTCAGGTGGCCCACGCCGCTGTCGCCCTCGCCCGGACCGCCGAGTCCCGTGCCCCATCGGTGTTCCGGCCGTGGTGGGAGGGGGGTCAGAGGAAGATCGCCCTGGTCGCCCCGACGTTGAAGGATCTGGAGGAGCTCGAGCGCCGAGCCCGCCAGCGGGGGCTCCTGACGATCCTGATCGAGGACGCCGGATTCACCGAAGTCGCACCGGGGACCAAAACCTGCCTCGGAGTCGGGCCCGCACGCGCGTCCGACCTGGATCCCCTCACCGGCGACCTCCCCCTCCTCTGAGCTCGACCCCCTCGACCCGGCATCCCCGGTGGACGGCACTCCGGAGGCATGAGCAACGTCCGGCCGACCCGGAGGTCGCGATCCGGCTCGCTCCTGACTGGTGGGGCTTTCTCAATTTATAAATAGCACCGCCGGTCTCGGGCCCGTGATGCCACGGTCATCTGGCGCGCGAATGCCAGCGGACGGGAGACGGCAGCTATGAGACTTTGGATTTATATCGTGCGGCGGGCCGCACTTCTGATCCCGGTCATTATCGGCGTCATGACCATCACCTTCGTCTTGGTCAGCGCACTCCCCCTCCAGCAGCGATTGGTCTCCTATTACGGCCCGAACCCGAAGGTCCCGTACAATCCGGAAGTCTCCTGCCAGAAGCTGGGCATCGACAAGCCGGGGAACTGTCGCAACCCGTTCTACTACAACGGACTCCATGCCTTGGGCTTGGATCGGCC
>JBBYJM010000204.1:0-2615 GCA_043196275.1 Thermoplasmata archaeon | reverse complement strand
GCGGTGATCGCCCGCTCGACGTCCTTGGGGGCGGCGCTCACGAACGAGGCGAGCGGCTCCCGGGTCGCGGGATTGATCGTGGTGAACCGCTTCGCGCCTTCCGGTGACTCCCAGCGTCCGTTGATCCACAGGCCAAACTCTTCGATCCTGGCGGCCATCGTCAATCTCCCCGCCGCCGGCACGCGGCGGGGCTCTAAAACTCTGGGGGGCCGGTCCGACGGCGCGCGACCGTACCGCTTTAAGGGCCCCGGGGGCTCAGGCGCCGGCCATGGACCACCGGCTTGAAGTCGAGATTCAGCTCTCCGACCCTCCCGCGGACCTCGCCGCCGCGGAGGCGCTCCTGCGTCGGGTGGCGGAGGAGTCGATCGCCAAGACCTTGGGGCATCGGGGCCGCGGCCTCCTTGCCGAGCTCGCCGTGGACGGGTCGATCGTGCGGCTCGTCCTGGAGAGCGACGGCGCCCGTCCCCATCAGGCGCTGCTCTCGCTCGTCCGCCGGCTGGCCGAGGAGCTCGGCCGGAGCCAGAAGATCGGGGTCCGCGGCTTCCGGTCCCCCCGCTACCGGGTCACCCTCGCCCTGGACGATCCCCCCAAATCCGAGGTCACGCTCCCCATCCCCCATCGATTGAGCTGGGAGGGCCACCGGGCGGTGCTGGAGCTGCTCGACCTTACCGAGGAGGCCCTCCGGGACAACTACATGGACCGGGCCGCGGCCCTGGTTCAGGAGAAGGTCCGACGCCAGCATTACGAGGGCAAGGAGCAGTACTGGGCGCTGCTGTCGGAGAGCGGGCCCCGGGAGGTCCGCTTCCGGAAGGACCCCACCGAAGAGATGCTGGCCCGATCCTGGGTCCGCTCGGGCCCGACGAAGGGCAAGTGGTATCTCGGACCGACCGCCGCCCACCTCCTCCGGACGATGGAGCGGATCGCCCGGGAGGAGGTCCTGCTTCCGCTCGGCTTCCAGGAGGTGGTCCAGCCCCACCACGACTCCTTCGACATTCTCCTCAAGACCGGTCACCTGGAGGGGCTGCCGGGGGAGTTCTACTATGTCGCCGAGCCCAAGACCCGGGACCCGGCCGCCTGGGAGCGGTTCACCGACCTCGTCAAGATCACCCGCCAGGTTCCGGAGGAGGAGCTCCGCCGGATGGTGAGCGGCCCCACAGCGATCTCCTGCTACGCCCAGTGTCCGACCACCTACTGGTGGCTCGGAGGGCGCACCCTGGCGAACGACAGCCTCCCGGTCAAGATCTTCGACCGGGCCGCCGTCTCCAACCGGTACGAGAGCGGCGGCCGGCACGGCCTCGAGCGGGTCGATGAGTTCCATCGCATCGAACCGGTCTACCTGGGCACCCCCGAGCAGCTGACCGAGCTGAGGAGCCAGCTCCTCGAGCGGTACACGCGGGTCTTCGACCGGATCCTCGAGCTGGATTGGCGGACCGCTTGGGTGACTCCGTTCTACATGCAGCAGAGCGGCAAGGTCGGGGTCGACGACGCGGTCGACCGGGTCAAGGGGACCATCGACTTCGAGGCCTACCTGCCCTACCGGGGCTCCCGGACCGAATCGGAGTGGCTGGAATTCCAGAACCTCTCGATCGTGGGGGACAAGTACACGAAGGCGTTCTCGATCAAGGCCCAGAAGGGGGAGCTCTGGAGCGGCTGCTCCGGGATCGGTCTGGAGCGCTGGCTGACCGCGTTCCTCGCCCAGAAGGGCCTCGACCCGGAGGGTTGGCCGACGGCCTTCCGGGCGCTCGCCGAGCCGCTCCCCAAGGACCTCCACTTCCTGTAGGCCGGCGAAGCCGCTTTGGGTCCCGGGGGCCGTCCGGGGACCGGGATCCCGATGGCGCGTCAGCGGTCGTTGGAGGAGTTTTCGGGGGAAGGGCCCCCCCTCGCCCGGGCACCGACACCCCCGGCGCGTCCGCACCCGCCCGCGCTTCCGAATGTGTGGGAGGTCGAGGACGGCTACGTGGTCCATCCGTTCCTGCGCCCCCGCCGGCTGAGGGCCCTCCCGTTCCAGCTCGATCTCGCCCGACGCGGGCTCGAGGGCAACCTACTTGTGGTGCTCCCGACCGGCCTCGGGAAGACGGTCATCGCCGCCCTCATCGCCGCCGAGCTCCTGCGTCGCTCCGACCACCGGCTGCTCTTCCTGGCTCCGACCCGGCCGCTGGTCCAGCAGCACGCGGCCTCGTTCGCCGACTGGCTGATCCCCCTTCCGACGGCCCGGTTCACCGGATCGGTCCGCCGCCCGGTCCGGGAGGGGTCGTGGGAGCGGTGCGACCTCCTGTTCGCCACCCCCGAGATCGTCCGCAACGACCTCGCGGCGGGTCGCTACGATCTCCGGGACGTCGGGCTCATCGTGTTCGACGAGTGCCATCACGCGATCGGCAAGTATGCCTACGTCCCGATCGCCGAGCGGTTCCTTACGGAAGGCCCCGCCGATCTCCGGATCCTCGGCCTCACCGCGTCGCCCGGTGGCCGGGATGCCCACATTGAGGAGGTGGTCGAACACCTCGGCCAGCCCCGCGAGCTCCGTTGAGAAGGCCGGATCATTGGCCTCCTCCTCCGGCCGAAAGCGCACATTCTCCAGCAGGAGCAGCTGGCCCGGTGCCAGCCCTTCGACCAGC
>JBBYJM010000203.1:0-2653 GCA_043196275.1 Thermoplasmata archaeon | reverse complement strand
GGACCACCCAGCGGGCGCTCATCTTCTCGCAGGTCAAGTACGGCCGTTCCCCGATGGTGGCGATCCGGGCCCACCCGCTCAAGCCGTCCGCCGTGATCTTCTCCGACCCCGGTCGGGTCGATCCGCTCGCCGTTCGGCTGAGCGAGGTCGAGCGAATCCCTCTCCTAACGACTTCCCTCCACCCGGCCGAGATCCTGACCCGGTTGGAGCGATTGTAGGAGGCAGAGATTCCATGGAAGCTGGCGTGGTGAGCTACGGAGCCTACGTCCCGAAATACCGAATCGCCCCGACCGAGATTGGCTCGGTCTGGGGAGCCGATGGCGCCGCGATGGGCCAGGGGCTCTACATCGTGCAGAAGAGCGTCCCGTCGCCCGACGAGGACACCATCACCATCTCGACCGAGGCACTTCGCCAGGCGCTGCAGCGGGGCCGCATCGACCCGCAGTCGATCGGGGCGCTCTATGTCGGCTCCGAGTCCCATCCCTACGCGGTGAAGCCGACGGCGACGATCGTGGCCCAGGCGGTCGGCGCGACGCCCCACCTCACCGCGGCCGACTTCGAATTCGCCTGCAAGGCCGGAACCGCCGCGATCCAGACCTGCCTCGGTCTGGTCGGAGCCCGCATGATCGATCTCGGCGTCGCCATCGGGACCGACACGAGCCAGGGGGCGCCCGGCGATGCCCTCGAGTACTCCGCGAGCGCCGGGGGGGCGGCCTTCGTCATCGGCCGGAAGGGGGTCATCGCCCGGATCCACCACACCGTGAGCTACACCACCGACACCCCGGACTTCTGGCGGCGGGAGGGCCAGCGGTATCCGAGCCACAGCGGACGGTTCACCGGGGAGCCGGCGTACTTCAAGCACGTGACCGAGTGCGCCCACCACCTCATGGAGGTCGCGAAGACCAGCCCGGCCTCCTATCAGCATGTGGTCTTCCACCAACCGAACGGGAAGTTCCCCCAGCGGGTGGGCAAACAGCTCGGCTTCTCCGACGACCAGATGCGCTACGGCCTGGTCACCCCCTTCATCGGCAACACCTACTCCGGGGCTGCTTTGATCGGCCTCGCCAATGTGCTCGACCACGCCGACCCGGGCGAGCGGATCCTCGTGGTGGGCTACGGAAGCGGGGCCGGCAGCGACGCGTTCGACATCGAGACGACGCCCGAGCTCAAGAGCTTCGACCGGGCGCTCGGCCCCTCGGTGGAGAGCCACCTGCACGGCGGGACTTTCCTCAACTACGCAGTCTACGCCAAGTTCCGGGGCAAGATCCACATGGGAGGGAGCTGACCATGCGCGAGGTCGCGGTCCTCGGCATCGGAATGACCCGGTTCGGGGAACTGTGGGATCGCTCGTTCCGGGAGATCGGGATCGAGGCCGGCCTCCAGGCCCTCGTCGACGCGAAGCTCTCCTCCAAGGACCTGAGTGCCCTCTACCTCGGGAGCATGGCGAGCGGTCCCCTCCTGGACCAGGAACACATCGCCCCGCTGATCCTCGACTACGCGGGTCTGGCCGGCCGGCACCTCCCGGCTATCCGGATCGAAGCGGGAGGCGCCTCGGGCGCCCTGGCCCTCCACCAGGGCTACCTCGCGGTCGCGAGCGGCCAGTACGACTATGTCGTGGTCGCCGGCGCCGAGAAGCTGACCGATGTCCCCGACACGACGGGCAACCAGATCGCCAGTGCCTCCGCCGACCACGAGTGGGAGGTCGTCTTCGGGGCCACCCTGCCGGCGCTCTGGGCGCTGATCGCCCGGCGCCACATGCACCAGTACGGCACCACCCCGGAGCAGCTGGCCCGGGTGGCGGTCCACGCCCATGCGATGGGCGCGAAGAATCCGCTCGCCCACTACCGCAACCGACTCACGGTCGAGCAGGTGCTCGGGGCGAGCCGGGTCGCGGAACCGCTCGGCATGTTCGACTGCGCCCCGCTGAGCGACGGGGCGGCGGCGGTCGTCCTGGGCCCGCTCTCGGAGGCCAAACGGCACACCGATACCCCGATCCGGATCACCGCGAGCAGCGTTGCGACCGACACGATGGCGCTGCAGCACCGGCGGGATCCGACCGTCCTCGAATCGACCCGGGTGGCCGCCCAGAACGCCTTCCGGGTCGCCCATCTCACGCCGTCGGACGTCCAGGTTGCCGAGATCCATGACGGCTACACCATCAGCGCCCTGGTGGCGTTGGAGGACCTCGGGTTCGTCGAGAAGGGCCAGGCCGGACCCGCCTTCGAACGGGGGGAGTTCACCGGCCGGGGCCGGCTCATGATGAACCCTTCGGGCGGACTCAAGGCCCAGGGCCGGCCCTTCGGGGCTGTCGGGGTGGCCCAGGTGGTCGAGATCGTACGGCAACTGCGCGGGGAGGCCGGCGACCGCCAGGTCCCCCAGGTCCGGGTCGGCCTCACCCACGATCTCGGGGGGACGGGGGCCACGAGTGTGGTCCATCTGCTTGAACGGGGGGAACCGTAGGGGGCGGCCATGTCGATTGCACGTTTCTGGAGGGCGACGCCGCAGCGGTACAACCTCGGGGCCTCGAAGTGCACCGTCTGCCAGCAGGTCTACTTCCCCCCCCGCACCGTCTGCCCGAACTGCACCCACCACCGCGAGTCGATCGGCAAGATGCAGCCGCTCCAGCTTTCGGGCGAGGGCGAGGTGATCTCGT
>JBBYJM010000202.1:0-2662 GCA_043196275.1 Thermoplasmata archaeon | reverse complement strand
GCATGGTCGAGCGGGCCGCCCGGCCCGATCTCCTCACGCCCTGGGGGGTCCGCACCCTGGCCTCGACCGATCCCTCGTACGCTCCCGCGGTCTACCATCAGGGCCAGGTCTGGACCCTCGCGACCGTCTGGCTGGCCGACGCCGCGTTTGCGGCCGGCGAGGGCGACCGGGGCCTCCAGGCCCTGCGGACGATCGCCGACCGGTTCGCGGCCGAGGGCGGCTACGCCCACGAGTGCTACCGCGGCGACCGACCGGAGCCGTTCAACTCCTGCTTCCTGCTCGGCTTCAGCATCGCCCCCTTCCTGACGATCCTCTTCGAACGGCTCTGGGGGCTCCGCCGGGAGGGGGTCGGGCCGCGGCTGGCGATCGAGCCGTCGTTCCCGGCCGACTGGAGGTCGGCCAGCCTCGAGGGGCTCCGGGTGGGTGCCGGACGGGTCCGGATCGACTGGAGCCCGGGCGAGATCCGGGTGGACTGGTCCGGGCCCGGGACCCTCACCATCGCATCATCGGATCGGGAGCAGCGGGTGGAGCCGGGAGGGAACGGACGGCTTGCCGTCTTGGCCCCGGCCGGGGGTTGAAAGACCCAAATACGGCCGTTCCAGAGGGCCCCCATGCCCTCGGCGATCGAAGTCCGCGGCCTGGTCAAGGAGTACGGACCGGTCGTGGCCGTCCGCGGGATCACCTTCTCGGTGACCGAGGGTTCGGTCTTTGCCTTCCTGGGGCCCAACGGGGCCGGCAAGACGACCACCACCGAAATCCTGGAAGGGCTGCGCCGGGCCTCCCAGGGGGAGGTCCGGGTGCTCGATCGCGACCCCTGGACCGAAGGGCGCGCGCTCCACTTCGAGACCGGAGTGATCCCCCAGGACTTCCACTTCTTCGAGAAGATCACCGCCCGGGAGGCGGTCGAGTACTACTCGGCGCTCTTCCATGTCCGGCCGAAGGTCGACGACCTCCTTTCCCGGGTCGCCCTCTCCGACAAGACCGACGCCCGGTTCGACACCCTCTCGGGCGGCCAGAAGCAGAAGCTCGGCCTCGCGCTCGCCCTGGTGAACGACCCCCGAATCTGCTTCTTGGATGAGCCGACGACCGGGCTCGATCCCCACGCCCGGCGGGCGATCTGGGAGGTGATCCGGAAGCTCCGGGAGGAGGGGCGCACGGTCTTCCTCACCACCCACTACCTCGAGGAGGCGCAGCTGCTCGCCGACCGTGTCGCGATCATCCACCGGGGCCGGATCATCGCCGAGGGCAGTCCCGGTGAGATCATCCAAGCGCACGGAGGCCCCGAGCGGCTGGTCGTCGCCGGCGGACCGGCGGTGGTGGAGTTCTTCCGCCGCCACGAGGGGCTCGCCCCGACGACCCGGGACGGTCAGGTGGAGATCCCGATCCGGAGCAAGGAGGAGGGGCTCGGCTACCTCGACGCGCTCCGGTCGAGCGGGATTCCCTGGGGCGGATTCACCGTCGAGCGGGATACGCTCGAGGATGTCTTTGTCCGGCTGGTCGGCCGGATGGATGATGGGGTACTCAAGTCGGAGGGGGAGGCATGAACGGCCGCCGGATCGCCGCCGACCTCAAGATCACGGCCCGGGGCTACCTCCGCAACCCGGTCGCGCTGTTCTTCGCGCTCGTCTTCCCGCTCATCCTGATCCTCCTCTTCGGGCTCATCTTCAGCGGCGGGAGCGGCGGGCCCGTGACCATCTACACCCAGAACTTCGACCACCAGTCGCCGGCGAGCCAGGCGTTCCTGAGCGCGCTCAACAACACGAGCGCGGTGCGCATCCAGCTCGTTTCGACCTCGGTCGGCAATCTCTCGACCTACCTGGGGCAGAACGGCTACGCCGTGGGGCTCGTCGTCCCGGCCGGCTTCGGGGCGAACTATACCCACGGCGTGCCGGTGCACGTGACGCTGTTCACCAATCCGCAGGCCGCGAGTTCGGCCGGGATCGCGCTCGGCGCGGTCCAGGGGGTCGCGAACGCCTTCAACCTCGCCGTCGCCTGCCCGCCGCTCAAGGACTGCCAGCTGGTGTCGATCGCCAACCAGAATGTAGGGAGCAACGTCTACACCTACATCGACTACCTGATCCCCGGGCTCATCGGCTTCTCGATCCTGACGAGCCCGATGTTCTCGATGGTCGACGTGACGAGCTCGTACCGGAAGGAGGGGCTGTTCCGGCAGCTGAGCCTCACCCCGCTCACCCGGGCCGAATGGCTGACCTCCCGGATCCTCTGGTACATCCTGCTCACCTTCCTCTCCGCGGCGATCATGCTCGGGATCGGGCTCGGCATCTTCGGCGCCCACGTGACCGTCTCGCTCGACATCCTGCCGTTCCTCATCCTCGGTCCGTTCTTCTTCGTGGCGCTCGGGATGGTCGCGGGCTCGGCGGCCCGGACCCCCGAGACCGCGGCGGTGATCGGCAACATCGTCACCTTCCCGATGATGTTCCTCACCGGGACCTTCTTCCCGGTCTCGGAGTTCCCGCCGGCGCTCCAGCTGGTCGCCCGGGTGCTCCCGCTCTACTACGTCATCGATGGGATGAACCAGGTGATGCTCTTCGGCAACCTCCGGGCGGCGGGGATCGACCTCCTCGTCATCCTGGCCGCCTCGATCGTCGTCTTCGTGCTCGCCATCGTCCTCTTCCGCTGGAGGGACGAGTGAGCGCCCCGA
>JBBYJM010000201.1:0-2669 GCA_043196275.1 Thermoplasmata archaeon | reverse complement strand
CCCCGGTCCGGATCGTCCGGACCCCCTTCGCCCCCCGCCGGGTCTCCCGGTAGTCGTCGGTCGGGCTGCGCTTCCCGTACCCGGTCGTGGTGAGGGTGAGGAGGTCCGGGAACCGGTCGCTCACCGGGGCGAGGGCCACGACGCCGTCGTCGTGCTCGTCGGAGAGCCGGATCCCGATGACCCCGAAGGTCGCCCGGCCGGTCGGGCGGACCTCGGAGAGGGGGAACCGGACCGCCTGGCCGGCGTGCGTCGCGAGGACCACCTCGGAGCGTTCGTCCCCGACGAGCGCCACATCGACCAGCTCGTCGCCTTCCTCGAGCAGGATCGCCTGGATGCCCGAGGTGCGGATGTTCTGGAACTGGTCGAGCCGGGTCCGCTTGACGAGCCCGTGCCGGGTCGCGAAGAGGAGCGAGCCGTCCTGCTCCAGGTCCCGGACCGGGAGGAGGGTACGGATCTTCTCCCCCTCCTTGAGTTTCGGCAGGAGGTTGATGATCGCCTTGCCTTTGGTGTGCCGGCTCCCCTCGGGCAGTTCGTAGGTCTTGAGGAGGTAGACCCGGCCCTGGTTCGTGAAGAAGAGCAGGTGGTCGTGGGTCCGGCTCACGAAGGTCCGGATCACGAGGTCCTCCTCCTTGGTCTCGATCTGGGAGAGGCCGCGACCGCCCCGGCGCTGCCGGCGGTACTGGTCGAGCGGCTGCCGCTTGATGTAGCCGTCGCGGGTCACCAGGACGACCGCATCGGCGTCCGGGATCAGGTCCTCGAGGGTGCGCGCCGTGAATCCGGGGACGATCCGGGTCCGCCGCGGATCGGCGAACCGTTCCTTCACCGCCGTGAGCTCGGTGGCGATGTGCCGGTCGAGCTCGTGGGGGGACTCGAGGATCGCCTTGAGCTCCCGGATCAGCGCCTCCTTCTCCGCCTTCTCCTGGAGAACGGCCGCCCGCTCGAGCCCGGTGAGCCGGGACAGCCGCATGTCGAGGATCGCCTTCGCCTGCTCGGTCGAGAGGAGGAACCGGCCCATCAGCGCCGTCTCGGCCGACGGGATGTCCGGCGATCGCCGGATGACCTTGATGACCTCGTCGATGTGGTCGATCGCGATCAGGAAGCCTTCGAGCAGATGGCGGCGCTCCTCGGCCTTGCGGAGCTCGAACCGGGTCCGCCGAGTGATCGTCTCCCGGCGGTGCTGGAGGTGGAGCTTGAGGAGGTCGAGGAGGGGGAGGGTCCGGGGACGTCCGTCGACCAGGCAGAGGTTGATCACCCCGAAGCTGGTCTCGAGCGGGGTGTGCTCGTAGAGCCGGTTCATGACGATCTCCGCCGGCACGTCCCGGCGGAGCTCGAGGACGACGCTCGTGCCGTGCCGGTCCGACTCGTCCCGGAGATCGACCACCCCGTCGAGCCGCTTCGACTTGACCAGGTCGGCGATGAGCTCGAGGAGTCCGACCTTGTTGACCTCATACGGGATCTCGGTGATCACCACCTCGTCCCGCCCGTCGCGCTCCCGGGCCTCCGCCGCGCCCCTCAGGTGGATCAGCCCCCGGCCGGTCGCGTAGACCTCCCGAAGGCCCTCCCGGGAGAGGAACCCCCCGGTGGGGAAGTCGGGCCCCGGAAGGACCGCCATCACCTCGTCAAGGGTCGCCTCGGGCCGTTCGAGGAGCAGATGGAGCGCGTCGACCACCTCGCCCAGGTTGTGGGGCGGCATGTTGGTGGCCATCCCGACCGCGATGCCGGCCGAGCCGTTGACCAGAAGGTTCGGGATCCGGGACGGGACGAGGAGCGGCTCCTTGAGCGAGCCGTCGAAGTTCTCCGTCCAGTCGACGGTCTCCTTCTCGATGTCGGTAAGCATCTCCTCCGCGAACGGGCTGAGCCGCGCCTCGGTGTAGCGCATCGCCGCCGGGGAGTCGCCGTCGATCGACCCGAAGTTGCCCTGCCCGTCGATGAGGGGGTAGCGGAGGCTGAACGGCTGGGCCATCCGGACCAGCGCATCGTACACGGCGATCTCGCCGTGGGGGTGGTACTTGCCGAGGACATCCCCCACCGTCCGGGCGCTCTTCCGGTAGGGTTTGTCGTGGGTCGCTCCCGACTCCCACATCGACCAGAGGATCCGGCGCTGGACCGGTTTCAGGCCGTCGCGGCCCTCGGGCAGCGCCCGCCCGACGATGACGCTCATCGCGTAGTCGAGGTAGGAGCGGTGCATCTCCCGCTCCAGCGGGAGGTCCCGGATCCGCTCCGGTGGGGCCGCCTCGGCGGGGGGCGCCCCGCTCATGCCGGAGCCTCCGGCCGGGCGAACTGGGCGGCGATCCGGCGGTCGACCTCGGCCCGGAACCGCTCTTCGGTCCCGGGAGGGAGCGTGGCGCCGCTCGCGATCCGGTGGCCCCCGCCCTCCCCGCCGACCGCCCGGGCCGCCTCCCGGAGCGCCTCGGCCAGGTCGAGCCCCCGCGCCACCTGGGCGTGGGTGCCCCGGGCCGAGACCTTGACCGAGCCCGAGCCGGGCGAGAAGACCAGGACCGGCCGCGCCGGGTCCAAAAGATAGCTCATCGCCATGCCGGCCTGGGTCCCGGCGAGGGTGGTGTCGGGGCTCACGAACCACTGTAGGGACGACATGGCATTTACCCCCTCGTCCTCCACTCGACGCAGTCCCCGAAGGAGTCCGGCCCTCCAGGCGGCCTCCGCGCGCC
>JBBYJM010000200.1:0-2674 GCA_043196275.1 Thermoplasmata archaeon | reverse complement strand
GGATTCATCCTGACCGCGGTCGCGTTGCTGCGGGAGCACCCCCATCCGGATCGGGAGGCGATTGTCCGGGCGATTTCGGGCAACCTCTGCCGGTGCACCGGCTATACCAAAATCGTCCAGGCGATCGAGCGGGCAGCGGAGGCGGCGCCGTGAGCCCCGCGACCGCGCCGGAGTCTCCGTACCGGCTTCTCGGGGGGCGGATCCCCTATGTCGAAGGGCCGCTCAAGGTGACCGGTCGGGCGGAGTACACGGACGATATCCATCGCTCGGGGATGCTCATCGGGCGGGTACTGCGCAGCCCTTGGGCCCATGCGCGGATCCGTTCCATCGACACGAGCGAGGCCCGGGGTCTTCCGGGCGTTGCCGCCGTCCTCACCGGCGAGCAGTATCCCACCCCCTTTGGCGTCCTCCCGATCACCCAGGATGAAACCATGCTCGCCGTGGGCAAGGTCCGCTACATCGGCGACATGATCGCTGCCGTCGCGGCCATCGATGAGCCCACCGCCGAACGGGCCCTCGGTCAGATCCGGGTGGAAGTCGAACCGCTCCCGGAGTTCTCCGATCCCCGGACCGGCCTAACCCCAGTCCCGGAGCCGATCCATGAGCGCGGTCTCTTGGGCAGCAACATCCAGAAGCAGGTGCTGCAGCACTTCGGCGACGTCGACGCCGCGTTCGCCAAGGCCGCCGCCACGGTCCGCGTCCGCGGCCAGTTCGCGGGGGTCACCCATGCGTTCACCGAACCGCTCGTTACGATTGCCGAAGCGACGCCAGACGGGCGGCTCACTGTCTGGAGCGCGACGCAGGTGCCGCACTACCTCCACCGGACCCTCCACGAGGTGCTCGGCATCCCCATGCACCGGATCCGGGTCATCAAGCCCGAGGTGGGGGGCGGATTCGGGGGAAAGTCCGATCCCCTCCCCCACGAGCTCGCCTGCGCGGCCCTTTCGCTCGCGACCGGCCGGCCGGTCAAGATGCTGTTCGATCGGGAGGAGGTCTTCTACACCAACCACGGCCGACACCCCACCCAAAACGACGTGCGGATCGCGGCGGAGGCCGACGGGACCCTTTTGGCCTACGACATTGACACGATTATCGAGGGAGGTGCCTGGAGTTCCTTCGGCACGGTGACGACGTACTACAACGGAGTCCTCGCGATGGGCCCCTACCGTGTGCCGAACTTTCGGTACCGCGGGCGGAGGGTGTACACGAACAAACCCCCCTCCGGCGCGATGCGCGCCCACGGTGGGACCAACATCCGGTATGCCGTCGAGGTCGGGCTCGACGAGCTCGCCGAACACCTCTCGATCGATCCGTTCGACCTGCGGGAACGCAATGCGCTTCCCCCTCACAGCACCACCGTGAACCAGTTCCGGATCACCTCGACCTCCTTCAAGGCCTGCCTCCGGGCGGTGCGGGAGCGCAGCGGCTGGGCCGGGAAATTCCGTCGGCTACCGTACGGCCGGGGGATCGGCCTCGGCTGCGGGTTCTACATCTCGGGATCCAACAGTCCGATCCACTTCACCCCCAAGATGCCGCAGTCCACGGTCCACCTCAAGGCGGACATGGACGGCGGGATTGCGGTCCATTGCATGCAGGCCGACATCGGGCAGGGATCGAACACATTGATGGCCGCCATCGTCGCCGAGGTCCTGGGGGTCGATCTCGAGCGCGTCCACGTCCAGCGGGTCGATTCTGACGTGAGCCCGATCGACCTCGGGAGCTACTCGAGCCGGGTGACCTTCATGATGGGTAACGCCGCCCGGCGGGCCGCCGAAGGAATGCGCCGCCAGCTGGTCGACGCCGCCGCGACCCTGCTGGGCTATCCCGCCGAGCAGCTGGAGGTCGTGCACGAGCGGATCCAGGTCCGGCACCGGCCCGAGGTGGGCATCGACTTCATGGGGGCCCTCCATCGGGCGATGGAGACCGTAGGCGCCCTCCAGAGTTCCGGCGCCTACTCCTCTCCCCCCATGGGCGGCACCTTCAAGGGCGCTCGGGCGGGAACCGCCCCGGCGTACTCCTTCGCGGCGTACGTTGCCGAGGTCGACGTCGACCCCGAGACCGGGGTCTACCGCCCGACCCATGTCTGGGCCGCCTTTGACTGCGGCCGACCGCTGAACCGACTGGCGGTGGAGGGCCAGATCGAGGGCTCGATCCACATGGGACTGGGCCAGCTGATGGGGGAGTCCATGGAGTACCGGGGCAGCCGGCTCATGAACCCGTCGCTGCTCGACTACAAGATCCCGATGCCGGGCCAGATGCCGGAGATCGAGGTCCTCCTCGTCGGCGAGGACGATCCTGAGGGTCCGTTCGGGGCCAAGGAGGCCGGCGAGGGCCCGCTCGTCGCGATTCTCCCCGCCGTGGCGAACGCCCTCCACGACGCCGTCGGCGTCCGGTGCCATACGGTCCCGATCACCCCGGACCGGCTCCTGAAGGCGATCGATGCCCGCCGGGCCGCGGGTCGGACGTGGAAGGGAGGCTAGCGATGCATCTGGACGCGTTCGAACTGCACCAGCCCGCAACCCTAGCCGAGACGGTCCGGCTGGCCCAGCGGCTGGCGGGGCAGGCCGACTTCCTCGCCGGGGGTACCGATCTGCTTCCCAACTACAAGATGCACCTCAACCTGAAGCCCCACCTGATCGCCCTGGACCGGGTGGCCGAACTCGGGGGGATCTCG
>JBBYJM010000199.1:0-2675 GCA_043196275.1 Thermoplasmata archaeon | reverse complement strand
GGCCACCGGGAGGAAGATGAACGGGTAGCCCTTCGTGAAGGTGCCGAGGGCGATCACGAGACCCGCCACGGTCCACCAGCGGTAGATCAATGCCACAAACAGGAGGAGGAGGAAGAGCGCGACCATGCTGTCCACCTCGCCGTCCACCACCGACGACCAGATCACGAGCGGGTTGAGGATCCAGAGGGCGGTGACCAAGGTCCGTCGGTCGGGGGTGGCGGAGGCGAGCGACCCGGCGAGGTGGTAGAGCAGCAGTCCGACCAGCACGTCGGAGAGGATGAGCGGAGCCTTCCAGGCCAGGAGCGCGGCCGGCGACGGGGAGACCAGGAAGGTGAAGCCGGTGACCGTCGCGAGCGGGGCGAGCTGGGGGACTACCGGAAGGAGGCTACCGGCCCCGAACAACGCCTCGGCGAGCGCCACGGTCGGGGCGGCGAGAAACGGGACGAGCGGAGGCTCGCCCCAGCCGAGAATGTACGGATTGCCGAACCGGAGCACGCTCTGGGCCGCCTGGATGGCGCCCGCGGTATCGTTCGGCCAGGCGGTGGTGACCGCGAGCAGCACCCGGACCACAAGGCCGACGGCAAGGACCCAGCGGAGGCGCCGAAGCGCGGGCGCGGTCGCGAGCTGCCGAAGGAAGCGACCCCCACGGGCCAGGAACTCGATCGGGCTCGGGTGGGCGGGAAGCGGTTCGGCCCCGGTTTCGGTCCGCCCCTCCACCGCTTCCCGTCCTTCCGGCCCTTTCCGGCCACCGCCGCGCAGGCCCCTAGGGCCATCGAGGGCGCACCTATATGGCCCTCGCTCCCGATAGGGGCCCCGTGCCGCAGGAGGGCTCCGATGGGAGGGAGCCGGCCCGCTCGGCGGCGCCCGGGTTGGGCTCGAGCCTGCGGGTGCCCGGCCTTGTGCGGCTCGATCGCTGGGTCTCGCGCACCCCCCGGCGACGGTTCTGGATCACCGTCGTCGCGGTCGGATTGGCCGTCCGCCTCCTCCTTGCCCCGTGGACCGGGGGAGGCGATCTCGCCACGTACGCCGAGTCCGCCACCTCCCTCGGCCTCGGCGGCGGGCCGTACACCTACCTCCTCGTCTATCCCCCGGGGTTCGTCGATCTGCTCGGCCTGGCCGGCCGGGTCGCCGGGGGATTCCTCGGCTCGCCGGTCCTGGTCGGGGCAAACCCGGGGCTCCTCCGGTTTTACGCCACCTCCTCCCTTCAGTGGACCGGGAGCCTCGCCACCCCGACGTTCGCCCTGGTGGAGAAGCTGCCCCTCTTCCTGCTGGACCTCGGGGCCGCCGGCCTCGCCTATCTGCTGGTGCGGGAGTGTGCGGACGAGCGGCGGGCGCGGTGGGCGCTGGTCGCGCTCTTCTGGAACCCGCTCGCGGTGTTCCTGACGGCCGTCCCGGGGGAGTTTGACATCCTGCCGGTCTTCCTCGTGCTGGCCGCGGTGTACCTCGCGATGCACGGGCGGGGTCTCTCGAGCGGGGCCGCGCTGGGGCTGGGCACGGCCATCAAGCTCTTCCCGCTGTTCTTCCTTCCCCTCATCCTCGCGATCCTCTGGCGCCGCAGCGGCCCACGACCCGCCCTTCGGGCGCTCCCGGTCGCCACAGCACTGGTCGGGGCTTCGGCGGTGCTCGCCTGGGTCTTCCTTCCCCTGTCCACCGCCCAGACCTACCTGGCGTCGTTCACCACCGGCCCCACCGTCGGGCAGAACCATGGCGGCTTCGGGATCTGGTCCTGGGTCCAGCTGCCCCACCTGACCCCGATCCACTGGTGGCTCTTCTGGAACACCGCCCCGATCACCGCCGGAATGGACGCGGTCGCGGTCGCCCTTGCCCTCGCGGTCGCCGTCGTCTATCTGAGTCGGCGGCCGAGGGAGGGGGTGGATCCGCTCCGGACCTTCGGGGCGGCGACGCTCACGGCGCTCGCCCCGCTGCTCACCCAAAATGTCGTGGAGCCCCAGTACCTGCTCTGGGTCCTCCCGTGGATCGCCATCACCGCCGCGGTGACGGTCCACTACCGCTGGGCCCTGCTCACCGTGACCGCCGCCGGCCTCGGGTTTCTCCTCTTCGGGCTCGGCGGCCCGCTCTACTGGCTGGAGCCGGTGGTGGTCTTCACCCCCTACCTCTCCTGGGCCGCCTTCACCCAGAACCTCGCCGCCTGGGCCCCGATCGCGGCCCTCGTGGCCCCGATCTGTTCGGTCGTCGGGGCCGCCGCGCTCGCCTACGTCGGGATCCGCGCAGTCCGGGGGTTGACCTGGGCGGGAGGCCCCTCATGACCCACCCCCGGTGGGTGCGCCGCGTGGAGATCGCGGTCCTGGTCCTGGTGGCCGCGGTGGTCGTGGGCCAGGTGCTCGCCACCTCGGCGCCGTTCGCCCCGTCGATCGAGGTCGAGCAGTCGCTGACCCTTGTCCCCGGGCCGACGGTCCGGGCGGTGACGACCCTCTCAAGCAACTTTGCCGCGCACCTGCAGCTCACCGGCCTCGGCTTCCCGGGATCGGCCAGGACGCCGACGATCGACTACTACTTCGATGCCCGGTATCCCGTCGAGAACTCGACGATGGCCAACTGGTACGGCCTGCCGCAGCACTTCCTGAGCCTGGCGTCGGCCCGGCACCGGTCGATCACGATCGACCGGATGGGGGCTCAGTCGCTCGCCGGCCTGCTCGCCCGACCCCCCCCGGCCG
>JBBYJM010000198.1:0-2684 GCA_043196275.1 Thermoplasmata archaeon | reverse complement strand
GGGCGGCATCGGGGCGATCAGCCCGGACCGCCGGATCGCCTCGATGAGCCGGGCGGGGCGGGCCATCCGCTCCTGGGCGATCGCCAGAAACTCGGCCCGGCTCCGGGTGACCCGGGCGACGCCCCGCTCGACCGCCGCCGTCGCGACGGCCGCCGCGACGTGCGGGAAGACGTCGAGCTCCTCCATCGTCGGCAGCAGGTGCTCGGCGGTGAGCCCCCGGTCGTGGGCGCGGGCCGCGAGCTCCCGGGCCGCGGCGAGCACGATCTCATCGGTGATCGACCGGGCCCGGGCGTCGAGGACCCCCCGGAAGACCCCGGGGAAGATCAGCGAGTTGTTGACCTGGTTCGGGAAGTCGCTCCGGCCGGTCGCGACCACCGCCGCGCCGGCCCGGCGGGCGGCCTCCGGCCAGATCTCCGGCACCGGATTCGCGAGCGCAAAGACGATCGGATCGTCGGCCATCGCCCGGACCGCGTCCGGCGAGACCGCGTGGGGATCCGGGCGCGAGGCGGCGAGGAGCACGTCGGCCCCCCGGAGGGCGTCGGCGAGCTCCCCCGACCGCCCCCCGCCGTTGGTCTGCAGGGCGAGCCGGTACTTCCAGGGGTTCCTAAGCATGAGCTCGTCCATGTCGTCGCGCTCGGCGTGGAGGATCCCCCGCTGGTCGACGAGCGAGATCGCATGAGGGTCGTGGCCGAGGGCGACCAGGAGCCGGGCGGTCACCAGGTTGGCGGCGCCGGCCCCCAGCAGGACCGTCCGGATCTGCCCGATCGACCGGCCCGTGAGTTCGAGCCCGTTCAGGAGCCCCGCCACGGTCGACGCCGCGGTGCCGAGCTGGTCGTCGTGCCAGACCGGGATGGGCAGCCGCTCCTGGAGCGTCTCCAGGACCTCGAAGCACTTCGGCGAGGCGATGTCCTCGAGGTTGATCCCGCCGAAGCCGGGGGCGATCCGCTCGACCGTTTCGATGAGTTCGCCCGGCGAATCGATCCGGACGGGGACCGGGATCGCATTGACCCCGCCGAGGTACCGGAAGAGCATCGCCTTGCCCTCCATCACCGGCAGCGAGGCCTCGGGTCCGACGTTGCCGAGGCCGAGGACCCGGCTCCCGTCGGTCACGATCGCGATGGTGTTCCACCGGCCGGTGAGGTCGAACGACCGCTCCGGCGCCGCCTCGATGGCCCGGGAAACGGCGGCGATCCCCGGCGTGTACCAGAGCGAGAAGTCCTCGAGCGAGCGGATCGGCACCGACGGGACCGTCTCGATCTTCCCGTGGTAGAAGGCGGTGAGTTCGATCGAGCGCCGACCCAGGGCTTCGGTCGCGCCTTCCCCCTCCTCCGGGACGGGGGGAGCGGGGAGGCTCGGCTCCCCCTTTCGGGGAGCGGGCCGGCTGGGCGGCTCCGCCTGCACCATGGGGCGATTTGAGCCGCCCGAGGGTAATTAACGCTTTGCCGGAGTCGAATCCCGGCTTCGGCAATCGCCGACCTCCGCCGGAGGTCGCCCGGGCGGGTGGGAGGGTTGGGCCAACGTCCGCAGATGCGCGGAATCCGAAGGCCACGAACCGGGCGCCGCCGATTCCCCCGGCGGGCGGAGCCTCGGTCGGAAGGCTCGGATTTCGTCGCGCGCAACGGGGTTTCTTCCCCGGCAGCGGGCCCAAGCGGCGCCACCGTTAAACCACGCCGCCCCTCGGTGGGGTGATGCAGTTGCACACCGGCCTTGCGAGCGTCTTCCCCCGGTCCGAAGCGCTGGTGGCCGCCACCCGCGACTTTGACCGGGGCCGGACGAGTGCCGACGCGCTCGAGGAGCTGTACGCCCGGACCGAAACCGAGGTGCTCGCCCTCGAGGAACGGCTCGGCTTCGACACCCGGACCGCGGGCTACCTGCGTTGGCAGGACCTCTTCCGCCCGTTCGCCGAGACCTGGGACGGCTTCACCGTGGGACCGGTCACCCGCTGGTTCCAGACCAACACCTTCTTCCGTCGGCCGGTCCTCCACACACCGCCCGAGCGGCGGCCGGGCGAATTCGCCGCCCGGCTCCCGAAGCCGCTCACCGGGGCCGGCGCCGCCACCGCCAAGATCCTCCTGCCCGGGCCCTACACCTTCGCGGGGCTGCTCGACAACCGCTCGGGAGAGCCCGACTCCGCGCTCATCCACCGCATCGGACGGCTGCTCGCCGAGGAGGTGAAGGAGCTCCGGGGCAAGGGCTACCGGACCTTCCAGTTCCAGGAGCCGCTGCTCGCCGACCGGCCGCCCGAAGGGGTCGCCGCGGAATCGGTCCTCGCGGCGTACCAGTCGGTCGCCCACCAGCTCTCGGGCGGAACGTCGATCGTCTGGACCTACCACGGGGATGGGGCGGCCGTCGCCCCCCTGCTCGCTCGGCTGTCGGTCGGGGTGGTCGGCGTCGACCTGGCCGAGACCGACGTGGCCAAGCTCCCGATCGCGCTGGAGCACAAGGGGATCGGGCTCGGGGTCGTCGATCCCCGGACCACCCTGGTCGAGGAGGCCGGGGAGGTCGCCCGGATCGTCCGGTCGGTCCGGGACCGGCTCCACCCGAGCTCGATCTGGCTCTCGAACGGCGCCCCGATCGATCTCCTGCCCTGGGAGCCCGCCACCCGCAAGCTCCATGTCCTGCCGGCGGCCCGGCAGCTTTTGGCGGGTCCCGACGGAGGAGGCCGATCATGAGCGAACTCCCCC
>JBBYJM010000197.1:0-2685 GCA_043196275.1 Thermoplasmata archaeon | reverse complement strand
GATCCTTGCCGGGTTCCGGCCTCCTTTTTGAGGAGACATTGGCCGCATCGCGGCGCCTCCGGAAAGTACACGGTGGCCCAACGGCGCCGAGCGGGACCGCACCCGGGTAGCTCCTCTCATCTGCACGACCTCCCCGAAGCCGACCCATCCTCACGCCCGATTGCCTCGACCGGAAAGCGAGCCGGGTTCCGGGGGCCGGGGAGGAAGCTCGTTGCCGCAGGGTGCCGAGGCGGCGGGCCGTCTCTCGAGGGAGAAAGGTTAAAACCGAGGCCCCACGTTCGCCGAACCATGACGCTCACCCCCTCGGGCCTCCTGACCCGGGCCATTGGTCAGGAGGTGGAACTCCTCCTCAAGGACAACCGGTCCCTCCGGGGCCAGCTGCTGGGATTCGACGATCACATGAACATGGTCCTGGGCGAGGCGCAGGAGAGGGACGGGGACCGAAACCGACACCTGGGCCGGGTGGTCGTGCGCGGATCGAACGTCATCTCGCTCAATGCGCCTCACGGAGCCATTTCCAAGGCACCGTGACGGCTTCGGAGACCGGGGTGCGTCCGTCCCCCACGACCCGCCCCCGACGGCTCAAGGGAGATGAGATCTACATCCTGCGCCGGCTCGCCTTGGACGGGGCGGACCGCGCGCCGATCATGGTCACCTCCGGAGAACTGGGGGAGCGGGTCGGGTTCAGCCAGCAGGCGGCCGACCGGTACCTGGTGGACCTCGCCAAGCGGGGATTGATCGTCCGCGCCTTGTCGGCCCGCCGCCAGAGGGTCGAACTCACCCCCGCCGCGTTGGAGCTGCTCCAGGGGGAGTACCACCTCTATCGTCGGCTCTTCGAGGGCCCGAGCCGGGTCCGATTCGACGGGTCGGTGGCGAGCGGCCTGGGGGAGGGCCGGTACTACCTGAGCCAGCCGGGATACGTCCTCCAGTTCGCCGAGCGACTCGGCTACCGGCCGTATCCCGGCACTCTCAACGTCCGGCTCGAGGGCGATGCCTTGCGCACCGCGGGCCTGCTCAAGCACTGGACCGGGGTCCGCATCGACGGGTTCGAAGCGAGCGGCCGGAGCTTCGGTGGCGCCCAATGCTTTCGGGCCCGGCTGAACGGGCACGACTGCCACCTCATCCATCCGGATCGGACCCATTACCGGGATGTAGTCGAGTTCATCTCGAGCGACTGCCTGCGCGAGGCCCTCGGTCTCGTCGACGGCGCCCGGGTGGCGATCGAGCTCGAGGAGTCCTAGATGACGACGCTCGCGCGGAGCGTCGCGATCGAGCGTCGCCCCTCCCCCGCCGCTCCCCCGGACGCCCGCCGGTACGTGAACCGATGGCGGGAGCCGGAAGCCCTGGGGTCGGAACCGGTGAGCGCGTTCGTCATGATCCTGCGGACCCGGGGCTGTTACTGGGCCGACCTCAAGGGTTGCTCGATGTGCGGCTACGCCAAGGATACGCTCGGGCGTTCGGCGACCCCCGAGGAGCTCGCCGGCCAGATCGACCGGCTGGCCGAGGAGTATCGGGGCGAGCCGTACGTGAAGGTCTACACCTCGGGCAGTTTTCTGGATGATCGGGAGGTGGATCCTGAGAGCCGGCTGCGGCTCCTCCGGGCCTTCGGTGGCGCCCGACGCCTGCTCTTTGAAACCCTACCTGAATTTGCCCGGCCGGCGAGCCTGGCGCCGCTCCGCGACCACTTTCCCGGCGAGATCGAGGTGGCGCTGGGGCTGGAGTCGACCGATCCGGTGATCCTGGAACGGCTGATCAACAAGGGATCCCCTCCGTCCGAGTACCTGGCGGCCGCCGATCGGATCCGGTCGTTGGGTCTGCGCGCCAAGGCCTATCTGCTGCTGAAACCGCCGTACCTCACGGAGGGGGAGTCGATCCGAGATGTCCTACGGTCGGTCCGGGAGGCGGCGCCGCATGTCGATACCCTGTCGATCAACCCGGTCCACATCCAGAACGGGACGGTGGTCGAACACCTGTACCGCCGGCGTCGGTACCGGCCCCCGTGGCTCTGGAGCGTGGTCGAGGCCCTGCGCGGGGGGTCGGCCCTGCGCGGCGCGGCCCGGCTGGTCTCGTTCCCCACCGCCGGCGGGCTCCCCCGGGGTCCGCATAATTGTGGCCGATGCGACCGGGAGGTCCTCGGGGCCATCGAGTCGGCCTCCCTTTCCCAGACCTTCGACGGCCTCGACTCCCTCGACTGCCGCTGCCGGTCCGAGTGGGAGGCCCACCGGGCGCTCGAGCCCTTGGGGATCGAGGCATGATGGAGCTGCTCCCGGCGGTCGGGCCCGACGAGCCGGAGCGCATCCACCGTTTCCTGGTCCGGGGGGTGGAGGCTGCGGGCGCGACCGGGGTCGTGCTGGGGTTGTCGGGCGGGATCGACAGCGCTCTCACGGCCCGGCTGGCCCGGGACGCCTTGGGACCCGACCGGGTGCTCGGCCTGCTTCTGCCGGACCGCCCGTATCCGGCGGAGCTCCGCGAGGAGACGGTGGGCTACGCCCGGGAGCTCGGGATCCGGTCCGAGGTGATCGAACTGGGACCGATCGAAGATTCGGTGGTCGCCGCCCTCGGCGGCCGACTGGATCCGGTCGACCAGGGCAACATCAAGGCCCGGATTCGGATGCTCCTGCTCTATGCTCGGGCGCGACCGCTCGGACGGCTGGTGACCGGCACCGGCAATCGTTCCGAGCTCGA
>JBBYJM010000196.1:0-2706 GCA_043196275.1 Thermoplasmata archaeon | reverse complement strand
GGCCAGCATGAGGTTCTCGGTCATCGACATCCCCCGGGAGTCGTGGAGGTTGCCCTGCATCCGGTCGACATCGACCCGAAGTCCGGTGATGACCCGGGTCATCTTGTCCAGCGTGTCGTCCAGGAGCAAAATCGCGTGCGGAATGACGATCCGCTCGTTCGCGGAATTCGAGAGGTCCCGCTCGTGCCATTGGACCATGTTCTCGAGCGCGGGGAGGGCCAATGCCCGGATCAGCCGGGTCAGGCTGGTCACGTTCTCGGAGAGCATCGGGTTGCGCTTCTGGGCCATTGTGGACGACCCCACCTGATGCTGTTCGTCGAACGGCTCGGCGACCTCGGCGATCTCCGTCCGTTGGAGGTTGCGGATCTCGGTAGCGAGTCGTTCCAGCGACGCCGCGGTGAGCGCCATCCAGTTGGTGAATTCGGCGATCCGGTCGCGCGCGACAATCTGGGTCGGGCCCTCATCCGCCCGCACACCCAGCCGGGCGAGGGTACGCTCCTCGACCTCGACTGCACGTCCCCCGAACCCGGCGCCGGTCCCGACCGCGCCCGAGATCTTTCCGACGACCAGCCGGGGGGTCAGTTCGTCCAGCCGGTCGCGGTGACGGAGAAACTCGGCCGCGGTCACGGCCATCTTGTAACCGAAGCTCAACGGGACCGCCCACTGGCCGTGGGTCCGGCCGAGCTCGGGGGTGGCCCGGTGGCGGGACGCCTGGTCGACCAACGCCCGGAGGAGGTGGGTCAGGTCATCGCGCAGGATCCGACGGCTCTCGTCGAGCTCCAGGGCCAGGGCAGTGTCGGTGATGTCGGCGCTGGTCGCGCCGAAGTGCACCCAGCGCCCGGCCGGACCGGCCGCCTCGGCGAGCGCGCGGGTCAGGGCCATCACGTCATGCTTGAGCTCCCTCTCCAGGGTGTCGACCCGCTCGAGGGTCACTGCGGACCCCTCGGCGGCCCGGCCGATCTCACGGGCCGCCTCGGTCGGGATCATGCCAAGATCCGCCTCGCTGGCGGCAATCGCGGCCTCGATCCGGAGCGTCCGTCGCAGCCGGGCCCCCCGATCAAAGAGGGCCCGGACCTGCGGCCGTCCGTAGCGCATCTCGAGGGGGCAGAAGAGGCTCTCGGACGAGGGGCTCACGCCGGGAAGTATGGGGGTCGGCATATTAGGGTAGCCCTTGGGCACCATGCCCGATGTGGCGGAGAAGCCGGTCGACCCCGCTCCCGTACTGCACGGCGCGCTTGGGGCGGTCCCGGATCGCCTCGGGAACTCCTCGTTGCCGGGCCCATTCGCGCAGGAGCGGCTTGGTCAGCTGCCGGGGCAACCGTTCTCGGGCCGGCCATCGCTCCACTGCCGCCCGGAGCGCCGGGTGGGTGAACGGTGCGTCCATCCTCCGCCCCAATTCGGCGGCAATCCGCTCGAGCCGGGGTCCGTCCGCTCCGTCGAGCCGATCAAAATCCTGCCGGCTTCGTTCGGCCGCTGCCTCGGCGTCGAGCCCCCGGAAGTGGGCGTAGCCCCAGAAGAGTTCATCGGCGCCCTGACCGGTGACGATCCGGCCCGGGGGCGCTGAATCGATCGCGAGGGCCAGGGCCACGGCGACCGATCGGGAGGGGCCCAGCCTCCCACTCACCTGAATGCCCCAACGTCGGTCCGCTTCGGCTACGGACGTCGGGTCGATGGGTCGGAATCCCCAGGGAAGGCCCAGCGCTCGGGCCGCCGACCGCGCCACCTCCTCCTCCGGCGTTCCGGCGACCCCGATGGTCCAGAGTCGGACCCGACCCGTATCGGCGAGGGCGTGGGCGAGGAACGCCGAGTCAATCCCCCCCGAAAAGAGGAGGGTAATGGGGCTCGAGTCCCGCCGGATCGGTGCCAGCGCGATCTCCAGAGCCGTCTCGAGCGGGCCGAACCGAAGGGCCAGTTCCGTCCCCGGCTCGGCCATGGCCTCCCCATCGCGACGAGGCCTTATCCCTCCGGTCCGTCGGCCAACCGAGGTGGAGATGCGCTCGCTGGAGCCGGCGCTCCTCGTGGATCGGGACGGGACGCTGAACGTGGACCTGAACTACCTGGACGACGCCGATCGCCTCGAAATTTTTCGGGGCGTGGGCGCCGCCCTCCGGTTGGCCCGGGCCCACGGATTCCGGATCATCTGCGTGACCAACCAGTCGGGCATCGCGCGCGGCCTCTACACTCACGAGCAGGTGGCTCAAATCCACGCCCGTCTCAACCACCGCCTGGCCGCCGAAGGCGCCGGGATCGACGCCTTCTACTACTGCCCCCACCGGCCTGAGGATCGCTGCCCGTGCCGCAAGCCCGGGACCGGCCTCCTCGAGCAGGCGCTCCGGGACCACCACCTGGATCCCCACCGTTCGGCGATGGTCGGCGACCGGGTGCTCGATGTGATCGCCGGGGAGTCCCTCGGCTTGGTGACCGGCTTCGTCTCGGGGGGGCCCCGGGCGGAGGAGCGGCAGCGGGAACTCCGGTCCTCCGACCACCACCCCGATGTGGCTGCCGACACCTTCCTCCAGGTGGTCCTCCGTCTCTTGGCTCGGGGATAGGTGGTGACCGGTCCGCCGCGGCGGCTCGGGCCCATGGGGGGAGCCCGATGTCGGTGGGAGCGGCTTGCTTCGGGCCCGGCCCACGATCCGGGGCGCGACCCGGGCCGGGGAGAACGGTTATCCCGATATCCGACTCGGTGACGGCACCGTGGTACTC
>JBBYJM010000195.1:0-2733 GCA_043196275.1 Thermoplasmata archaeon | reverse complement strand
ATGTTGAGCCAGTCGAGACCAACCCCACATTCCTGGGCCAGGGCGAGAATGATTGCCAGGGCCCCCTTCGGATCCGACGCAAGGATGACCGCGGACCGGCCCGAAACGGTGACGGTCGACTCTCCGTCCAGTCGCTGGCGGAGCGAACGGTAGAACGCCTAACCCTCAGCCCCCGAGATTGTGAGGTCGATCGTCTTTCGGCCCCCGTACATCCGCTTCAGATTCTCGAGGGTCTCCAGCGCCAGGAGCCGCCCCTGGTCGACGACGGCGATTCGATCGCACAGATAGTCGGCCTCCTCCAGATTGTGCGTGGTGAAGACGACCGTCAGCCCCCGTCGGACTTCGGCTCGGATCGAGTCCAGCAAGGTCCGGCGCATGATCACGTCGAGCCCCACCGTGGGCTCGTCCAGGAATAGAATCTCCATGTCGTGCATGAACTCCCGCGCCACCTGGACCCGGCGCTTCTGCCCCCCCGATAGATCGAAGGAGCGCCGTCGCCGGAGGTCGTCCAGCCCGAAGCGTGCGATGAGTTCGTTCCGCCGCCGCACCCGCTCGTCGGCCGGAAGACCCCAGAGCACACCGTAGATGTCGAGGTTCCCCTCCACGGTGGTGAAGTCGAACGACTCCCCCTGCTGGACGACCCCGATTCGCGCACGGATCCGACGTCCGTCCCGGGCCGGGTTGAGTCCGAGGATGCGCAGCGAGCCCTCCGACGGCCGAACGAGGGTGGTCATCACCTTGATGAGGGTCGATTTGCCTGCGCCGTTGCGCCCGAGCAACCCGAAGACCTCTCCCCGACAAACGGAGAAGCTGAGTCCGTTGAGGGCATAGCGGCCGGGAGTGTAGGCATGCCGGATACGCTCGGCCTCGATGACCGTCTCGGAGTCGCTCATTGTCTCGCCCGACACCCGTCCCCCGGCTGGGAGGGTGCAACGTACTTAAGGTCCCAGCCGGACGGATCCCTTGCGCCGACCCGCCGGCCAAGGGTCCGATCCGGACGGGGTGAGTCTAGGCGGATCCGAGGAGGATCGTTACTCGCTCGAACCGGTCGGTGGTGACCCAGGCGATCCCGGCGGTCACCGCCGCCAGCACCGCGACCGCCACCGAGTACGTGACCCACGACTGGGGCAGGATCGCAAACACCGCGATCACCCCCCCGAAGACCGGGAGGGCGACGATGAAGCTGAACCACTGGGCGGTCCGGAGCTCCTTGGATCGGCTCGAGATCAGGAGGGAAACAAACGTGCTCAGGAGCCCGAGCAGGGTCGAAAGCACCAGCATCACGAACAGTCCGACCGAGCCGGGGTACTCGATCGGCAGGTGGGCCGACGCGAGGAAGATATCCCCGGCCAGGAAGACGATACCGAACGCCAGGTAGGCTCCCCCCACCCCGATCACCAAGGGGGGGACCGCCTTGCCCCAGAGGAGTTCCCGGTCCCGGATGGGAGTCGCCAGGAGCGGCTCCAGGGTCCGGCCGGACTTCTCCAGGACGACCGACATCGATCCCACGACCGTGGAGTTGGTGGTCGGGATCAGCAGCAGGAGGAGCAACGAAGCGTAGATCGCGACGGAAGCCTGGCCCGCCGAAAGGTGGCCCGCGGCAATCTCTCGGGTCACCATGTAGGTAGAAGCCACGCCCAAGAGCGTGAGCAACGCGGGAATGAAGATGAGCCCGAATAGAGCCGCTCTGTTCGTCGAGAGCTCCGCGAAGTCCTTTAGGGCCACCTCCCAGACGCGATCCGTCCTCATTCGCTCGGCCTCGCCTCCGACTCGAGGAGCTTGAGGTAGACCTCTTCAAGGGTCCTCACCACCGGTTGGACATAGATGATCCGGTAGCCCGCCTGGATCAACCGCTCGTTCAGGTCGGGGAGCATTCCCTCGGCATCCGGCAGGTCGAGAATGAGGCGGCGCCCCTCGAGCTTCGCCGCCTGGGCTCCGGCGGCCCGGGCAACCTCCACCGCTCCGACCCCCGGTCGGGCCAGTTCGATCGCCACGACCCGATCGAACAACTGCTCCTTGAGCCGAGCCGGGGTGTCGAGGGCCAGCAGCCGGGATCGGAGGATAGCGACCCGATCGCTCAGCCGGTCTGCGTCGTCGAGATTGTGCGTCGACAGTACGATGGTTTTGCCGCATCGACGCTGTTCGAGGATGAAGTCCCGTAGCGTCTTGGCCGCTTCAGGATCCAGCCCGGAAACGGGCTCGTCCAGGATAAGACACGGCGGGTCGTGAAGCATCGCCCGGACGACGGCGACCTTCTGCTTCATTCCTTTGGAGAAGGTCTCGATCTTGTCGTTCCGGCGCTCCCAAATTTCGAAGGACGTGAGAAGAGCCCGCGACCGTTCGTAGATTGTCGCCTCCGAGAGGCCGTGGAGCCGACCAAAGAACTGGAGATTGCGGTAGGCCGTCAGGGACTCGTACAGTCCCGTAACTTCAGGTAGAATCCCCAAGGAGTTATGGATCTCATCCAATCGACGGGGGTCTCGGGTATCGAGGCCCAGCACCTCGACGTGACCGCCCGTGGGTTGGATCAAGGCGGACAGCATCCGGAGGGTGGTGGTCTTACCGGCCCCATTCGGTCCCAGCAGGGCGAAGATCTCCCCACGCCGGATCGTCAAAGACAAACGCTCGACGGCCGGCGGGGCACCCCGATATGAACGGGTAAGATCTGAGGCGACGATGACATCCCCGGAGTGGGCCTGAACACCGGCGGCCATGGAGCCAGGGACCGAGCGG
>JBBYJM010000194.1:0-2745 GCA_043196275.1 Thermoplasmata archaeon | reverse complement strand
CCCGCCGGCGCGCACCACCGCCCGTCCTGGGCCGCGCCGCTCCATAACCTCCGCCCGGCCCGGGCCGGTGCGCGCCGATCGCCCGGAGACGACGATCACGCCCGCCGGCGCCCGGCCGGCCCGGAGACTACGGGGTGTGCCGGCTCGGCGTCCGGGGGAAGGGGGTCGTATCGCGGATGTGCTCGCGGCGGGTGATCCACCGCACCAGCCGCTCGATCCCGAGTCCGAAGCCGGCGTGGGGCACGCTTCCGTAGCGTCGCAGGTCGAGGTACCACTGGTAGCTCGGCACGTCGGCCCCGGTCTCGGCGAGCCGCTGGGTGAGCCGCGCAATGTCGGTCTCGCGGCAGGAGCCGCCGATCAGCTCTCCGTAGCCCTCCGGGGCGAGCATGTCGGCCGCCTCGACGGTGCGGGGGTTGCCCGGCGTCTCGAGCATGTAGAATGCCTTGATCTCCTTCGGGAACCGGGTGAGGAAGATCGGCTGGGCCTCCTCCATCGTGAGCGCCCGCTCCTCGGCGGTGCCCAGATCTTGGCCCCATTGGATCGAAAAGCCCCGGGCCTGGAGCCGCTCGATCGCCTCGTCGTAGGAAAGGCGGGGGAACGGGGCGGCGAGCGCCTGAAGCTCCTCGGGGGGGCGGCCGAGCTCCCGGAGCTCCCCGGGCCGCCGTTCGGCGAGCGTGTGGGCGACCGCGACGACCATCCGCTCCTCGAAGTCGAGCAGCTCGGCCAGATCGCACCAGGCGAGCTCGACCTCGAGGTGGAGGTACTCGGTCAGGTGCCGCGGGGTCCGGGACTTCTCCGCCCGAAACGACGGCGTGAGCCCGTAGACCCGCTCGTGGGGGAAGATCAACGCCTCCAGGTAGAGCTGCGCGGTCTGGGAGAGGTAGCCGGGGCGGCCGAAGTAGTCGATCCGGAACGCCTCGGCCCCGCCCTCGGCGGGGTTGCCGGTGAGCACCGGCGGCGTCATCTCGAGGACCTCCTCGGAGGCGAGGAACTCCCGGAGGGCGCGGAGGAGCTCCGCCTTGACCCGGAACGTCGCCACCATCTCGGGGGAGCGGACGACCAGGTGCCGGTGGTCGAGCCGGAACTCCTCGGTCTGGTCGGCCATCACCGGGAACGGCTCGTCCGACTGGATGACGCGGATCTGCGCGGCCTTGAGCTCCCGGCCCCCCGGCGAGCGGCGATCCTCGGCGACCGTCCCCTCAATCTCGAGCGAGCCCTCGACCTGGACATGCTCGGCCCGGTCGAAGTCGGCCTCCCCGAGAACGTCGCGCCGGGCGGTGACCTGGACCTGGCCGGTCCGGTCCCGGACGACGAGGAAGAGGAGGCCGCCGGAGGAGCGGGATCGGACGAGCCAGCCGCGGATCCGGATCCGCCGCCCCACCGCCTCGGACCCGAAGATCCGGGCGATCGGCTCCGCCGCCGCTCCGGTCACTGGTACTCCCGCCACTTGTGCCCGCACTTCGTGCACTCGAAGATCCGGGTCTCGGGCTCGTCGGCGCCGCGGGTCTGCCGGAGCACCCAGTACGCCTCACCGTGGCCGCACTTGGGGCACTCCTCGGCCGCGGTCGGCAGCGTTGCCGCGCCGCCCTCGACAACCGCGACCTCCTTCGACTCGACGGCCGTGCGGCCGATCTCCCGGCCCGAGCCCAAGGGGACGGTGGCCCCGCAGGCGGTGCACCGCCACGCCTTTGCCCGGGGATCGGGGCGCATCATCCGCTTGCACTTCGGACAGAACATGAACGCTCAAGAGTCCGGGGCGGCTATTTGACGCTTGAGACGGCCGCCGATCTCAGACCACCTGGTCGGGCCGGGCCGCGCTCGACGCCGGCGCGTCGGGCGGGGCGACGCTGAGCGGCAGAGGGGAGCTCTTCGCGCCCGGGACGAGGAGCCGCCGCAGGTGCTCGACCTTGGCGCTCAGGTTCTCCTTGGTGCCGATGTCGTGCCGGACGTAGAACTCCCCCTGGATGTGGTGGAGCGCCGCCTCGACGCGCGCCGCCGCCTCGTGGATCGCGCTCGCCTCACCGGTGAGCGCGACCCCGCGGCCCGAGCCGAGCCGGATCCGCCCGCCCCCCTCCGACTCGACCGAGCCGAAGTAGACCCGGACCCCCTCGGCCTCGATCCTCGGGAGGTCGAGCGTCAGGACGCCGCCGGGCCGGGGGCGATCGCCGTAGCCGGGCGGCACGACGTACTTGACCACCGTCGCCCGGAGCCGGAACTCGACCAGGTTCGGATCGACCCGGCCCTGGGCCACCCCGAGCAGGAGCTCGTCGAAATCCCCCTCCTCGTAGAGGGTGAGGACATTGATCCCTTCGGGGTCGCCGAACCGGGCATTGAACTCGACCAGGACCGGGCCACGGGCGGTCTGCATGAACCCCCCGTAGAGGATGCCCCGGAACGGACGGCCCTCCGCGGCGAGCGCCGCCGCGGTCCCCTTGAGCAGGTCGATCGCCCGCTCCCGGTCGGCCGGCCGGAGGAACGGCAGGAGGTGGTCCCGCTGGGAGTACGAGCCCATCCCCCCGGTGTTGCCGCCCCGGTCCCCTTCGAGGGCCCGCTTGAAATCCTGGACCGCCGGCATCGGGTAGACCCCCGAGTCGGTGACGAACGCCATCTGGCTGAACTCCTCCCCCTCGAGCCGCTCCTCGATCAGGACCGAATCGCCCTGCAGGAGGAGGCTCTTCGCGTAGACCGCGCCCTCGGCGGGGCTCGCGAAGTCGGCGCCCTGGACCCGGACCCCCTTGCCGGCGG
>JBBYJM010000193.1:0-2746 GCA_043196275.1 Thermoplasmata archaeon | reverse complement strand
GAGCAGCACGAGGCCGAACGCCTCGTACTCGCTCGGCAGGACCAGCGCCTCGGCCTCGGCCATCGCGGCGGCGAGGAGCGCCTCGTCGGCAAGGTGGCCGATCCAACGGACCCGGTTCCCGAGCCCCCGCTCGCGGATCCGCCCGGTGAGCCAGGGGCCCATGCCCCCGTCGGCCCCGACCAGCACGAGCCGAAGCGCGGGGTCGGTCGCGGCCGCCCCCTCGAAGGCCGCCAGCAGCTCGGGAAGTCCCTTGTTGGAGGCGAGCCGGCCGACGAAGAGGAAGAACGGGCCGTCCAGGCTGAACTGCCGACGGAACGCCTCGGGCGTCGGCGGGGGCGGTGGGAGGGGGGAGCGGCCGGGGGGGATCACCGCGACCGGCGGCAGGGGGCAGCCGAGTCCGCGCAGCAGCGCCTCCTCGGCCCGGGTCTGGACGACCAGCCGGGCCGCGGCGGAAGTCACCGGGCCGGCGAGCGCCCGGTCGTAGAATCGGCGCAGCCGGTGCCTCAGCCAGCCGCCCTGGATCGACCAGATGGGGTGAAAGTGGGCGGTCAGGACAAACGGCGCCCCCCCGCGGCGGTGGAACCGGCGGGCGACCGCCACCTGGTGGGTCCCGAAGGTGTGGACATGGACGAGGTCGGGTCGGCTGCGCTCGAGCTGTCTCCCGAGGCCCCGGAACCAAGGGTAATGGAGCTCCCCGGGCAGCGACCAGACCGGGAGCCGGTCCACGGTCCCGAACGGCGGCGTCTCGTGCCGCGGGACATCCGCCGGAAGCCGCTGGAACGGGAATTCCGTATACAGGTCGCTCGTGAGGACATGGACCGAGTGGCCCCGGGCGTGGAGCCGCGGGGCGATCTCGGCCACGTGCCGTTCGACGCCGCCCGGGCCCGGGGGAAAACGGGTCGAGATCTCGGCGAGCCTCACGAACCGACGGCGCCGGAGCGGGGCGCCGAGAGCTTGAGGGCGTACTTCTTGAAGACCTCGGTGGCCCGGGCGATCGCCTCGACCTTGACGTACTCGTTGGCCTGGTGGGAGAGCTCCTCCTCCCCGGCCCCGAAGATCACCACCCGGGGGTTCACCTGGGAGTAGTGGACCGCCTCGGAGGCGTGGGCGAGGACCGCAAGTTCGGTCTGGGCGATCTCCTGAAGGATCCGCACATGGGGGGCCTGCGGATCGATCTGGACCGACGGCATGCTCACGATCCGGCGGAGGGTAAAGGGGGTCTTGATCCGGCGCAGATGCTCCTCGATCTCGTGGTAGAGTTGGTCGGGGGAGTACGGGGGCGGGAACCGGACGTCGACCTCGGCCGAGCACTTGTTCGGCACGACATTGAGCCGGGTGCCCCCGTTGAAGGTGCCGATGTTCATCGTGACCGCCCCAAGCTCGGGGTGGGCGATCCGCCCCTTGAACGATTCGAGGCCGCGGAGGATCCGCATCATCTTCGCGATCGCGTTCTCGCCGAGGTGCGGCATCGCCCCGTGAGCCGCCTTGCCGCGGGTTTCGAGCGCGAGGTCGAGGACACCCTTTTCGGCGTAAGCGACCCGCAGGCCGGTGGGCTCCCCGACCACGATCGCCTTCGCCCGCCGCAGGGGAAGGGTCTTGCTGAGGGCGACGGCGCCCTGCATCGTCGTCTCCTCGTCGGTGGTGAGGGCGAGGACGACGGGGATCTTCCGGGCGACCAGGTCCTGGGCCGCCTGGAGCATCGCGATCACGGTCCCCTTCATGTCGGCCGCGCCGCGGCCGTACATCCGACCCTGGGTGAGCTGGCTCTGCGAAAAACTCCAGTAGTCGCCGATCGGGGGGGTGTCGAGGTGGCCGGAGAGCACCACTCCGCTCTGGCCGTACTCGGCCAGGAGCGCCGGGCTGTGGGTGTCGCCGAGCAGGGTATTGCGCATGTGGATCTGGTCGGTGAACGACTGGACATAGTCCAGGACCTCCTTACGGTCCGAGAACGAATCGCTCGGGATCTTGACCAGCTCGGCGAGCATGTCGACCATCTGCCTCTTCATTCAAGGTGTCCTACGTCGGGGCCCGAACGAGGGGCCGACGGCCGCTCCCCCCTAAGGCCCGCCGTATCTTAATCGTATGCCCCCCGATATCTCGGGGGCCGGCCCCCCTACCGGGGAGCGACCGGGCCGTGATGCCGCTCCGCCCGGACGATCCGGTGGCTCCGGGCGAGCGCGCGAAGGAAGCCGTCGGGTGAGCCGACCGACCGCCACTCCCCGAACTTCCGATCGAGCACCAGCGCCTGGACCCGGCCCCCCTGGTCGAGCAGCTGGCGGATGCCGTCGGTCACCTCGAGTTCGGCCGGCCGACGGCGGCGACGGACCGTCGCGAGCGCCTCGAAGAGCGAGGGGGCGAAGGCGTAGACCGCCGTCGCCGCCCAGTGGGACGGGGGCCGCTCCGGCTTTTCGACCATCGAGCGGACCTCGAGCCGACGCATCCCCTCGAAGGGCGGGCGGGCCACCCCTTCGATGACCCCGTAGCGCCGGGGGTCGGCGACGCGCCGGACCAGCAGGACCCCGTCGAGACGCTCCCGGGCCCTCAATCGGCCCATGGCGCTCAAGATCTCGCCGGCCCGGCCCCCGAGGATCACCCCGTCGCCGGCGTGCAGGAAGAACGGGACCTTCCCGGTGGTCCGCTGCGCCCGCAGCACCGCCTCGCCGAAGCCCCGGGGGCTCGGCTGGGCGATGAAACGGAACCGGAGCCGGCGCAGCGTGGCGTGGAACCGGCGGGTCTCGGCGATCCG
>JBBYJM010000192.1:0-2750 GCA_043196275.1 Thermoplasmata archaeon | reverse complement strand
CGCCGAGCACTCGGAGCCTCCTCCCGGGCCCTCGCCGACCCGAATAGCCGGGCGGCGCCCGGGCCGTCCGGCTCATGGAGGATCAACCCGCGAACCAGCTCCGGCCGTTCTCGGGCCAGATCGAGAGCCCAACCCCCCGCCCGCCCGACGGCAATCAGATGGGCGGGCCAATGGCCGAGCTCTTCCAGGAGCCCCACGATCTCTTCCACTCGCGAACGGTCGGAATGATCCCCGCGCCCCGGCGCACTGCTCCCGGGGGCAGCCGTAGGCTCAAAGATGAGGACCCGCAGGCTGCGGGACAACCCTGTCATCGTCCGACGCCACTCGCGTTCCCCGCCGGGCAACTCCGACAGGACGACGGTGGGGTCACCGGTTCCTTTGAGCCGGACGGGGCGTTCAGGGGCGTGCCGCCCCATGGTCAGGCCGCCGCGATGCGCCGCCCCGCCGGAACGGCGGCCCGACCGGTCACGACCATCGATAGGGAGTTGGCCGGAGCCTCCTGGCATCGGACCCGGGTGAGCCCGCAGTGGCGGAGCAGGGCGAGGGCGCGATCCGGCCCCCACGCTGCCCCGAGGGCCTCGCCCCCAGCCGATCGGGCGACCATGGTGCAGTACAGGGTGCTGATCCCGTAAAGGTAGGCCGCCCCCGTGTTGCCCCGGTTGGCCTCCAGGGGGCCCGTGACCTTCGGTTCGACGGCGAAGAGCCAGCCTCCCGGATGCAGGCATTCGACCAGACGGGTCACCCCACCCACAGGATCGGAAAGATCGTGGATCATGTCCAGGGCAAAGACGACATCCCGGGCCGGACGGGTCGGGATCCGGTCGAGGGCCTGCCGGACGAACCGTACATTGGTTAGGCGGTGGGTCCGGGCCTCCGCCCGCGCCCAGCGCAGGGGAAGGGCCTCGGCGTCGACCCCGACAAACCGGGACCGGGGAAACGCCCGCGCCATTAGGTTCGTCACGTGACCGTCTCCGCAGCCCACTTCAAGGACCGACGCCCCCCGGCGAAGTCGGGCGACCAGACCCGGGGCGAGGGGGAGATACCGATCGACAAACAAGGCATCGTACCGGCCCCGGTTGAGACGGGCCATCGCCCGCGGGAACGACGGGGCGTACGCCCGGTAGGGAACTCCACCGCCCCGGAACCCCTCGAGTATCCGCGGCCATGCCGCAAGGGCCGCAGTCGCCATCAGGCTTCCGGCGGCCAGGTTGGTGACGCGGGGGCCGGTCAGGCATTCTCGGGCCGGCCGTTCGAGGGCGAAGACCGAGTGTTTTGGATCGTAGCGCACCAGCCGTGCACAGGTCACCGCCGAGAGCCACTCCCGGACGGGCCGTTCGTCCAGCCCGGCGGCTCGAGCCAACTCCGAACTGGTCTGAGGCCGTTCGGCCAGCTTTTCCCAGAGCCCGAGTTCGTAGCCGAGGCGGACCATCTGGGTCACTACCGTCTGGGCGTACCCGGCGAACAGTCGCCGCATCAGACCCCGTGTCGCCCGGGACGGCCGGGGGTCGCTCATGGCCGTTCGGGAGCCGGGGGGACGTAAAGCCTCTGGTGTCTCTACCCCGTGGCCTTTCCACGTCGGCGACCGTTCGCCGATGGGGGACCGGAGACTTGAAACCCTCCTCCGATTCCGAGGAGCAGCTCCATGAGCCATCTCTTCCAACGTCCTCTCTGCGAAATGGGAGCCGCCTACGATTACGCCTACCGGGACCCGTTGGGTCCACCGACACCCGACCTCGGCGGGGGCTGCGACGATCGCCCCCGTCGGGTCGAACTCTGGGCGGGAACGTCCTCCCCGGCCGATGCCCCGGCCACCTGGAGGCCGTTCCAGATCTGTCCCGAACACATCGCGCAGCTCGCCGGGGTCGACCGGCGACTGGTCGGTCAGGGCCTTACGAGTCGGTTCCGGTCGCCGCGCCCGTAGGAGGACCCCGGCCGATCGGCCGGTCCCACAGGATCCGGGCCACCTCCCGAGCGCACTCCTCGTAGAGCCGCCGGGCGTCATCGGTTCGGTACGACCGAGCCGACGATCGTCGCGGCCGGCCGTGGGCGAAGTACCCTCCGCTACCGAGTCCATCGGCGGTCAGAAGGTAGAGCGGTGTTCGGGCGCCGGTCCGAGCCGAAACCGCCCCGATCATGGCGAACCGAACGAGACCCCGGAGGGGGCCCACGAGCGAGCGGCCGAAGTGGGTCCGGACGAAGCCGGGGTGAACGGCGTTGAAGGTCACGGGAATCTCCCGGTAGCGACGCGCCCACTCGTAGGTGAGCAGGAGCAGCGCGAGCTTCGACTGCGCGTAGGCGCCCCAGGCACTGTAGGCACCCTGCCGCTGGAGGTCCTCCCATCGCAGCCGGCCGGTGCCGTGCGCGGCCGAAGAGATGTTGACCACTCGGCCCCCGCCACTTGCCGCCAGTCGGCCCCGCAGCCCCTCGGTCAGCACGAACGGGGAGAGCACGTTGAGCGCCCAGGTGCGTTCGATCCCCTCACTTGTCCGCTGAAAGGGAGCGAAGATGCCGCCAGCGTTGTTGACCAGCCCGTCGATCCGGTCGAGGTCCTCTGAAATGGCGGAGGCGACCTGATCGGTGGCGCGAAGTTCCGAGAGGTCGGCCCGGTACGTCCGGATCTCTCCCCGATCCATCTCGGCCTCGAGCCCGCTCCGAGCCAGGGCGAGCCGGGGCTCCGATCGACCGATCAGGACGAGGGAGTAGCCCGTTCGGGCGAGCCCGCGGGCGATCTCGAACCCGATGCCCCCGGT
>JBBYJM010000191.1:0-2779 GCA_043196275.1 Thermoplasmata archaeon | reverse complement strand
TGTTTCCCCGGGACCGCTGGCGCCTGGACCCCTAGGAGCGATCGATGAGCACCGTCTCGCGGGCCGTACCGACGCCGCCCGAACTGATCGGCCGGTGGACCGCCGTCTTCGAGGAGGGGGGCTTCCGCCCCCGGCTGCTCGAGCTCGCCGACCGGTTCCCCGAGGAGCGTTCCCTCGAAGTGCCCTTCGGGGTCATCGATTCGATCGACACCCCGCTCGCCGACCTGCTCCTCGAACGGCCCACCGAGCTCCTCGCCGCGGGGACGCAGGCGATGCGCGAGCTGCTGCCGATCGCCGGCCCGGAGGCCGACGGCTTCCGGCTGAGGATTGTCGGCCTCCCCGTAACGGCCCACCGGTCGATCCGGTCGATCCGGGAGACCGACCTCAACCGGTTTGTCGCGATCGACGGGATCGTCCGCAAGGTGACCGAGGTCCGCCCCCAGATCCGGGAGGCGGTCTTCCAGTGCGCCGCCTGCTCGCAGGAGTTCATCGAAGAGCAGGAGGAGGGCGCCCTGGCCCTCCGGGAGCCCCTCGAATGCCCCGAATCCCAGGGCGGCTGCGGGAAACCGGCCGGGCGCACCCGATTCCGGCTCCTACCGGAACGCTCGACGTACGTCGACAGCCAGCGGATCGAGATCCAGGAGAGCCCCGAGACCCTCCGGGGGGGAGCCCATCCCCAGGGAGTCCCGGTCCTCTTTACCGAGGACCTGACCGGCCGGGTGATCCCCGGCAATCGGATCGTCGCGAACGGGATCCTCAAGAGCCTCCAGAGGAACCTGCCCGGCCGCAGCGGCAGCGGACGGGCCACCACCTTCGATCTCTCGATCCTGGCGAACTCGATCGAATCGAAGCAGGTCGACTACGCGGAGATCGAGATCTCCGAGGAGGAGGACCGGTTCTTCCAGGGCTTCCGGGGGGACCCCACGATCGTCGACAAGATCGTGCTCTCCCTGGCCCCGACGATCAAGGGGATGGAGCAGGAGAAGGAGGCGATCGCCCTCCAGCTCTTCGGCGGCGTCGAGAAGCACCACGCGGACGGGATCCGGGTCCGCGGCGACATCAATGTCCTCCTGATCGGCGACCCGGGGGTCGCGAAGAGCCAGCTGCTCCGCTACATCACCGACGTGGCGCCCCGGGGGATCTACACCAGCGGGAAGGGAGCGACCGCGGCCGGCCTCACGGCGGCCGCCGTCAAGGACGATTTCGCCGGGGGCCGGTGGGTGCTCGAGGCCGGGATGCTGGTCCTCGCGGACGGCGGCATGGCGATCATCGATGAGCTGGACAAGATGTCGGCCGAGGACCGGTCGGCGATGCACGAGGTCCTCGAACAGCAGACCGTCTCGATCGCCAAAGCGGGGATCACCGCCACCCTCAACGCCCGGTGTCCCGTGCTGGCGGCGGCCAACCCGAAGTGGGGGCGGTTCGATTCGACCAAGTCGATCGCCGAGCAGATCGATCTGCCCCCGACCCTGCTCTCCCGGTTCGACGTCATCTTCTCGATCATGGACCGGCCCGAGGAGAAGCGGGACCGCTTTCTGGCGTCCCGGATCCTTCAGGCCCACCGGGACGGGGAGGCGCGGCCCTCGGTCGGGGGCACCGTCACGGCCGGCGCGCCGCTCTCCCCGGACCTGCTCAAGAAGTACATCGCCTACGCCCGCAAGACCGTCCGGCCCGTGTTGACCGATCCGGCGCTGCTCGCGCTCGAGAACTACTACGTCAGCGTCCGCAAGCAGGGGGAGGAGCCGAACGCTCCGGTGCCCATCACCGCCCGGCAGTTGGAGGCGCTGGTCCGGCTGAGTGAGGCGGCGGCACGGGCCCGGCTCTCGCCCACGGTCGAGGCGGGAGATGCCCAGCGGGCGATCCAGATCATGGAGAACTTCCTCCGGCGCGTCTCCTCGTCGGAAGGCCGGATCGATATCGATCTGGTCACCAGCGGGGTCTCCCACTCCCAACGGGAGCGGATGAGCGTGCTCACGGCGCTCCTCCAGCGGCTGCAGAGCGGCAGTTCGGGCACCTTCCACATGGAGGAGGCCCAGGCCCAGGCGGAGCAGGAGGGGATCACGGCCGCCCAGTTCCAGTCGCTGTTCCATTCGCTCCGCAGCCAGGGCGAGCTGGTGGAGGTCCGACCGAACAACTGGCAGCTGATCCGCTTCGCCTGAAGGGCGCCCGGGGCACCGGCGCCTTCTTAACGGCCGGACCCCGTGCCCCCGGCGCCGGCACTACCATGGCGGAGACGGAGGGATTCGTGATGCGGGTCCACCGGGTCCGGTCCGAAACGGTCGTGGCCGTCTGCGACAACGATCTCCTCGGTCGACAGTTGCCGGTCGGGGACCGGGGCCACACGGTCGCGGTCTCCCCGCAGTTCTACGGCGACCGGTCCGTCGGACGGGAGGAGATCGTCTGGGCGCTCCAGCGGGCGACGATCGCGAACCTCCTCGGGGAGCGGACGCTGGCCCTGGCGCTCGAGCTCGGTCTCGTGACCGCGGAGGGCACGGGCCGCCTGGGCGGGGTCCCGCACGCCGAGATCTTCACGGTCCCGCGTTGATCGCGCCGGGGGCTTCGATGGCGGGCGGAGAGTTCTGCGTCATCTGCGGATCGACCGGAGTCCCGCTGGTCGATGGAGTCTGCGGTCGATGCGCATCGGATCGGACCACCCCGGTCGAGGGAGTCGCCGACCCGACCGTCATCCTCTGCCCGGTCTGCGGCGCCCGGAAGGTCGGACCGACCTGGGTCCGCCAGAACTCTCCGATGCTGCTCACGGCCGAGGACCTCAATCCCC
>JBBYJM010000190.1:0-2799 GCA_043196275.1 Thermoplasmata archaeon | reverse complement strand
TCCCCGACGGTCCCGCACCGGACGTGATCCTCCTGACCGTCAAGAGCTTCGATCTGCCCCTCGCCGCGCGGGCGATCGGGCAGCGCTTCCCGACCGCCGTCCCCATCGTTCTGCCGCAGAACGGGTGGGGAATCGAAGGGACGGTCCGGCGGGCGTTGGCCACGAAGGGGACCCCGGACGCGACCGCTCCCTTGCTGAGGCTGGTCCATTCGATCCCGGCGACGCTCCTCCGGCCCGGGGTCGTGCGGGCGGCGGGTACCGGGACCATCGTGGTGCCCCTCGTCGAGGGGCCGGACCGACCGGCGTTCGAGCCGCTCATCCTCCTCCTCACCTCAATGGGGTACCCGGTCGAGCGGCGGTCCGACTTCGACCGGGCGCTCTGGGAGAAGCTGCTCATCAATGCGGCGGTCAACCCCGTGACCGCCGACCACGGGATCCTGAACGGTCGGCTGCTGGACGATCCCTGGCGGGGCCAGGCGCTCGCGCTCCTGTCGGAGGCGCGCCGGGCGGCCGAACTCGCGGGGGTCCCGGTCCCGGCCGAAGAGGCGGAACGGCGGCTGTGGACCGTCGTCCGGTCGACGGCCGCCAACCGTTCGAGCATGCTCCAGGATCTGGAGCGGGGACGTCCGACCGAGATCGAGGCGATCTCGGGCGCCGTCGTCGAGATCGCCCGGAGCCATGGCGAGCGTCTGCCCCACACCGAGCGGGTGCTGGCCCGGATCCGGGACCGCGTGGCCCGACGGCGACCGCCCGGGGGCGCCTCCTCCGACGGACCGGCGGCCGAACGCCCCAAAGACCTTTAGGGCCCCCCTCCTGCGCCCCGGCGTGTCCGGGAAACGCACCGTCGGCGACGCGCCGGTCCGGGGCCGCAGGGTCCTGGTCCGGGTCGACTTCAACGTCCCACAGCTTGCGAACGGCCAGGTCGCCGACGATCGTCGCATCACCGAGGCGATGCCGACGATCGAGCACCTGCGGGCGCACGGCGCCAAGACGGTGCTGATGACCCATCTCGGCCGGCCGGACGGCCGGCGGGATCCGAAGTATTCGCTGAGGCCGGTGGTCCATCGGGTCAGCGCCCTCCTCGGCCAGCCGGTCGGACTCGCCGAGGATATCGTCGGCTACCAGGCGATCGAGGCGGTGGCCCGGATGAAGCCCGGGGATGTCCTGATGCTCGAGAACCTCCGCTTCCACCCGGGGGAGGAGGCCAACGATCCCGCCTTTGCCGGCCAGCTCGCCCGGCTCGGCGACCTGTTCGTTGAGGAGGCGTTCGGCAGCGTCCACCGGGCCCACGCCTCGACGGTCGGGGTCCCCCGGCACCTGCCGGCGTTCGCCGGGTTTTTGCTCGACCGGGAGGTGCGCGAACTCTCCCGGATCCGGGACCAGCCGACCCCACCCTACATCGCGATCGTCGGGGGGGCGAAGGTCCGCGACAAGCTTCCCCTCCTCGCGAGCTTCCTCGGCCGGGCCCAGACGCTCCTGATCGGGGGCGCGCTCGCCTTCCCGTTCCTTGCCGCCCGGGGCGCCCGACTCGGGGGCACGCCGGTCGAGGAGGGGCTCGAGGCGGCAGTGGCCGAGTTCTTTGCGGAGGCGGAACGGCTCCACACCGAGGTCCTCCTTCCCGTCGATCTGATCGCCGAGGATCCGGTCCGGCGCACGGTCGCGACCGTGCCGGTCGGGTCGGTCCCCGAGGGGCTCCTCGCCCGGGACGTGGGGCCCGAGACCGCCCGGCGGTTCGCCGACGCGATCGCCGGTTCGAAGACCGTCTTCTGGAACGGTCCCCTGGGGCTGGCCGAGGACCCCCGGTTCGCCGAGGGGACCCGCAGCGTCCTCGCGGCGCTCGCCCGGGCGCCCGGAATCCATGTGGCGGCCGGGGGGGATTCGGCGCGGATCGCCCGGGACCTCGGCGTCTACGGGGAGTTCAGCTTCATCTCGACCGGGGGTGGCGCCGCGCTGGAGTTCGTCGAGGGGGAGAGCCTCCCGGGGCTCGCGGTGCTCCCCGACGCGAACTGAGCCGGGCGATCCGACCCTCCTCGGCCGCGGCGCCGGTGACCCGGTCGACCCAGTCGACGTACGGCGGGTGGGCCCGGGTCACGTCGACCTCGAGGATCTCTGGCACCTCGTTCGGGTGGTGGAGCCGCAGGAACTCGACGAGGGAGCCGACCCGCTTCGGCGCGGTCTTGAAGAGCGCGAGCACCTCCGGGGCGTCGACGCGCCGGCCCCGCCACCAGTAGCTCGACTCGACGGCGAGGTAGCTCACGCAGGCGGCCCGGTGGCTATCGACCGCCGCGGCGCCGATCCGGCGGGCCGACGCCCGGTCCGGGAAGGTCGACAGGATGAGCCGCACCGGCCCGGTCGCCCGGACCGGCTCGACCGGGTAGGGGGTCACCCGGCCCCCCGGACGAGGGTGGTGACCGGTCGGGAAAAATCGAGGGTGTGGAGCTCCATCGTCGAGAGGTCGACGAGCGCCCCCCGGGCGGGGACGGGGGTGATGTTGCGCATCCGCTGGTACTCCGTCTCGGCCTGCCAGGTCGAGGCGCTCAGGAGCAGCACCCCCCGGTACTGGTCGACCCCGTAGGTGTGGGCGTGGCCGGTGACGAGCAGATCCGGCAACGGGTCGACGACCAGGCCGTCCCTCGCCGACGGGAGGAGCGGGGTGCGGCCCCCGTAGATCGGGGCGAGGTGGCGCATCTGGAGCATCCGCTTCATCACCGCCGTCGGCCGGGCGTAGGAGGCGCCCGGGATTGCGGGGATGAGGTCGTCCAGGCTCCGGCCGTGGTAGGCCTCGACCACGACGCCCGA
>JBBYJM010000189.1:0-2817 GCA_043196275.1 Thermoplasmata archaeon | reverse complement strand
GGCCGGTCTGCACGACGAGCGGCCGCGTCGGGCCGAGCACGAGGATCGACCGGGTCGGGAACCGCCGCAGATGCTCGGCGATCACCCGTTCGGCGATCGCGGTCTTGCCGAGACCGGTGGGGAGCACGACGAGCGTGTTGTGGTCGACCGCGGCGGCGGCGATCGTCGCCTGGTAGGGCCGGTCCTCGAGGGTCCCGGGCCGGATCCGCGGGTGCTCGACCGTCGCCATCGGATCCTCCGGTCTCCAAGGGGGGACCCATTTAATAGGCACCGAGTACCGCCGGTCGATGCTCCCGACCTGGATCGTCGCGCTGATCCTCCTCGCGTCGGTGCTCGTGCTGCTCTACCAGGGGGCGGCGCTCTGGCTGGCCGCCCAGATGGAGTCGCTCGGCCCCGGCGCAGCGCCGCCTCCCGACCCCCCGACGGTCGCGGTCGTCATCGCCGCCCGAAACGAGGCGACCGACCTGCCCGCGACCTTGGACGGGCTGCTCGCGCAGAGCTACCCGACGACCGAGATCGTCGTCGTCGACGGCGGCTCGACCGACGGGACCCGGGAGGCGATCGACGCCCGGGCGCCCCGGGTGCGCCGGATCGACGAGCCGCCGCTCCCTCCGGGGTGGGTCGGGAAGAACTGGGGGTGCGCGACCGGGGCTGGGGCGACCCGGAGCGAGTGGATCCTCTTCCTCGACGCCGACGTCCGGCTCGCCCCGGGGGCGCTCGCGGCCCTGATGGACCGGGCCCGGTCGACCCAGAGCGATCTCCTCACCCTGGCCCCCAAGGTCGAGATGGTCGGCTTCTGGGAGCGGGTGGTGCTCCCGTTCATGGTCCAGCTGATCCTCCTCTACTTCCGGGCCCCCCGGATGTCCCGGCCGAACTCCCGGGCGGCGCTGGTCAACGGCCAGTGCTACCTGATCCGCCGGTCGCTCTACGAGTCGGTCGGGGGCCACCGGGCGATCCGCGGCTACGTTCTCGAGGACATCGCGCTCGCCCGGAACCTGAAGGCGGCGGGCGCCCGGATGCGGGTCGTCTGGGCCCCCGAGCTCGCGACGACCCGGATGTACCGCGACCGGCACGAGATGTTCGAGGGGCTGGTGAAGAACATCCACGGGCTCCGCTACTCGGCGGCCCGCCAGACGGGGTTCCTCGCGGGCGTGATCGGCTTCTACTACCTCCCCCTTTTCGTCCTGCCGCTCGGTCTCTGGGCGGGCAACCTCCTCCTGATCGGGATCGGCGGTTTCCTGTGGGTCGCGCTCTTCGGAAAGCATGTCGGCTTCGCCCGGGCGGTCGGAGCCCCGGCGGCCTACGGCCTGCTCTACCCGCTCGCGGCCGGCTTCTATGTCGCGCTCCTCACCGCCTCGCTCGTGGACGGCCTGCGGGGCCGGCCGGTCCAGTGGAAGGGCCGGAGCTACGACCGGGACGCGGGGCCCACCATGGAGGGGCCGTTGGCGCCGCCCACGAACCGCTAAGTGGGGCTGGTTCCATCCCGGGCCCGACCATGACCGAGGAACCGGTGGCCCAGTTCGGACTGTTCATCGCCGGCGAAGAGATCGAGGGCCACGGCGGCCCGGCCCGCCCCCTCCTCGACCCCGCCCGCAACCGGCCCATCGCCCGGGTGGCGGTCGGCAGCCGGGACGACGCCCGCCATGCGCTCGAGGCGGCCCAGGCGGCCTTCGAGCGGCCCGGCTGGGCGAGCGACGACGGCAGCCTCCGTGCGCAGCTCCTCCGGCGGCTTGCGGCGAAGCTCGCCGAGTCGGCCGAGGCGTTCGCCCGGCTCGAGACGCTCAGCATGGGCAAGCCGCTGCGCGAGTCCCGCGGCGACCTGCAGTTCGTCGTCCGGACGCTCGAGTACGTGAGCGGGCTCGCCGACAAGATCGAGGGCTCGACGATCCCGGTCCCGGGCCCCCGGTTCGACTACACGCTGCGGGAGCCCCTGGGGGTCACCGTCCACATCGCCCCCTGGAACTACCCGCTGCTCCTCGCGATGCGGTCGGTCGCCCCGGCGCTCGCCGCCGGCAACACGGTGGTCCTGAAGCCGGCGACGCAGACCCCCCTCACGGCGATCGCCTTCGCCCGGCTGGCCCACGAGGTCGGGCTGCCGCCCGGGGTGCTCAACGTGGTCACCGGCGCGGGCGGCGAGGTGGGCGAGGCGCTCGTCGACGACCCGCGCTGCCGGCAGGTCTCCTTCACCGGCAGCGGGCCGGTCGGCCGTCGGATCGCCGAGCTCGCCGCGCGCCGGGTGATCCCCGTCACGCTCGAACTCGGCGGCAAGAGCCCGGTGGTGATCTTCCCCGACGCCGACCTCGACCGGGCCGCGAAGGGCGTCGTCTACGGGATCTTCGGCAATGCGGGGCAGATGTGCTGGGCCGGGAGCCGGCTCCTCCTCCACGAGTCGATCGCGGCGCCGTTCCTCGACCGGGTGAAGGCGCTCGCGGAGAAGCTCAAGCTCGGGCCGGGGGTCGAGGAGACGACCGAGATGGGCCCGCTCGTCACCCGCGACCACCTCGACTCGGTCCTGGGCTTCATCGACCGGGCCCGGTCGGAGGGCTCCCGGATCGTCACCGGGGGGGAACGGCCGGCGGCGCCGGCGCTCGCCGAAGGGAACTATCTCCAACCCACCGTCCTCGCCGATCTTCCCCCGACCTCGCCGATCCCCCAGGAGGAGATCTTCGGCCCGGTCCTCGCGACCTTCGCGTTCGCCGACGCCGACGAGGCGGTCCGGCTCGCCAACCAGACCCGCTACGGGCTCTTCGCCGCCGTCTGGACCCGGGACCTCGGGACGGCGCACACCCTGGCGCGACGGATCGAGGCCGGCATGGT
>JBBYJM010000188.1:0-2836 GCA_043196275.1 Thermoplasmata archaeon | reverse complement strand
AAGGAACAGGGGGACCGCAAGCTCCTCGACGACTTCTTCGATCACTCGACGCTGTTGACGGTGTCGGGGCTCATCAACTCGGGGGCGTTCCAGCAGCTCGACTTCCCGGTCGCGACGGGGAAGGAAGGGGGAGTCTTCCGGGCCAGCTCCGAAGACGGGTATCGCGCCGTCAAGATCTACCGGATCGGCAACAGCTCCTACCGACGACTGCCGGCGTATGCCCTCGACGAACTGCGAAGGGAAACGAGCATCCACAACTTTACCGGCCTGGTCGTCGCCTGGACCCGACGAGAGCATACGCTGCTGGGTCGGCTTACCGAAGCCGGGGTGCGGGTTCCCCGCCCTATCGCCCACCGGCGCAACGTGCTGGTCATGGAGTACGTCGGCGACGCCCACGGGCCGGCCCCCCGGTTGACCGACGCCCCGCTGGCCGACCCTTCCGCCGCGTGGTCGGCCGTCCTCGCCCAGATCCGGACCCTGACCTTCGGGGCCCGGCTGGTGCACGGGGACCTCTCCCCCTACAATACCCTCTGGTTCAAGGACGCCCCGGTCCTGATCGACGTCGCGCAGGCGATCTCGATCGACCATCCGGCGGCCTTCCCCTTGCTCGAACGGGATCTCACCAACTATGCGGCGTTCTTCCGCCGGAGGGGAGTGGACGCCTCAACCCACGACCTCCTGAACGAGGCGGCGACCCTGATCCCCGATCGATCGGCCGGAGGCTCCCCGTGACGATCGCCTACGCCCGGGTCCCCGATGACCGGATCGCGGTCGTCATCGGCCGGGAGGGGCGGACCCGCTCGGAGATTGCGCGACGGACCGGCACCCAACTGCGGATCGACGCCGAGGAGGGGGAGGTCGAGATCGAGGGACCGGATACCGATCCGATGGCCGTTCTCAAGGCCCGCGACGTTGTGCTGGCCATCGGCCGGGGCTTCTCCCCGGAGCGGGCGTATCGGCTCCTCGCCGAGGACTGCTTCTTCGGGGTGGTGGAGATCAAGCCGATCTCCCGGCAGCACGACAAGGCCGGCCTGCGTCGGGTACGGTCCCGGCTGATCGGCACCGACGGCAAGGCCCGCCGACGGGTGGAGGAACTCTCCGGAGCCTCCATGAGCGTCTACGGGTCGACGGTGGGGCTGATCGGGAACGAGCGGCAGCTTGACCATGCGACGCGGGCCGTCGAACTGCTGCTGCGGGGCAGCGAGCACGCGACGGTCTTCCACATGCTGAGCCGGCTGCGCCGGGAGGAGGCGCTGGAGGAGGCGCTCGCCCCGCCGCCGACCCCCGGCGATGATCCGGGCTAGGCCATGTCCAAAGATCATCCGCTGGACGGGCCGACCTTGGCGTGGGTCCAGGAGCGGTTCGCACGGTACTACCGGAGCCGCCGGATCGATCCCCCGCCCCGGTTCGCCCGCCGGGAGTTCGCCTGGTTCCCGTTCGGCTCCGAGAGTTCGATGCGCCGGCACGTCGCCTGGGGGTCCGCCGACGAGTTCCAGCAATTCGTCCAACGCGAGGTCCCCCGGCACCTCTACTACTCCACGGCCTACTACCGGGTACCCGACCTCCCGAAGATGGCCCAAAAGGAGTGGCAGGGCGCCGACCTCATCTTCGACCTGGACGCCGACCACCTCCGGGGGGCCGGCGAACGGACCTACGCCGAGCAGTTGGAGCAGGTGAAGGTCGGCCTCCTCCGTCTCCTTGACGATTTCCTGTGGGCCGACTTCGGGATCGACCCTGCGGAGACCGAGATCACCTTCTCGGGCGGGCGCGGCTACCATGTCAAGGTCCGTTCGGAAGGGCTGCTCTCCCTCAGCAGCCCCGAACGGCGCGATCTGGTCGACTACCTCCTCGGGACCGGGGTGGACCCCCTGGAGATCATCGGAGCGCCCGGTCCGTCGGGGGAGTCCCATCGTCGGGAGGGATCGCGGCGGATCTCTCCCCCATGGCCCGAAGCCGAGGCGCCGGGATGGGCGGGGCGAACGACCCGGGCGATCCTCGCGGTGCTGGCCCGGTGGGAGCGGGAGGGCACCGCCTCGGTCGCTGGAGAACTCCGCACCATGGGACTTTCCGAGGCCCGCGCGGCTCGATGGGCCGAGCGGCTGGTCGACCAGGGGGGCCTCGACCGTATCCGGCAGAGCCGACGGTTCGATGTATTCAAGGAACCGTTCCCCGCCGACGTGCTCCGGGCGATGGTGGCCCAGGCGGCGATCGAAGTCCAGGGAGAAACGGATGCCCCGGTCACCACCGACATCCACCGGCTGATCCGGCTGCCCAGGTCGCTGCACGGAGGCACCGGCTTTCGGGTGGTGCCCCTCGACCGGGATCGGCTCCCCGAGTTCGACCCGCTGAGGGACGCCCGGGTGGCGTTTGACGACGGACCGGTCGAACGGATCGAGTATCGGCAAGCCGTCGACTACCCGTTCACCGATCACCCGGTCCGGGGATCGGCCGGGGCCACCGATGAACTGCCTACGGCGATCGCGCTGTTCCTGGTCCTTCGGGCGGAGGCGGTGCCTCGGCCGCCACGGGGATGACCAGGCGTCCGATCCGGTCGATCGAGGCTTCGATCCGGTCCCCGGCCTTGAGCCGTCGGGATTCGTTGCCGAACTCGAACCCCGGCGCCCCGGCGATCGTTCCGAGCGAGATGAGGTCGCCGGGCTCGAACGTGATCCCCCGGGACAGGTGGGCCAGGACGTCGGGGATCCGGAAGAGATAGTCGTCGGTGGTACCGGTCTGCCGGACCGTCCCTCCGACCTTGAGCTCCATCGCGAGCGAATACGGCTCGCCGACCTCCTCCTTGGGGACGATCCATGGGCCGACCGCCATGGAGGCGTCG
>JBBYJM010000187.1:0-2845 GCA_043196275.1 Thermoplasmata archaeon | reverse complement strand
GAGCGTCTACGCCGCCTGCCGGCAGTGCCATGTGCCCCGGACCATGAAGGAGATCATCGCCCACTCGAAGGCCTCCAAGATCGAGGTCGGCCGTGCCTACACCCTCCTCGCCCGGGAACTCAAGCTCGGGCTCAAGCCGGTCGAGCCGCGGGACTACCTGGTCCGGTTTACCCAGGACCTGAACCTGTCCAAGGAGGTCCGTGCCAAGGTCCTGAGCCTCCTGGAGCAGGTGGAGCAGGTCTACTCGACGAGCGGGGTCCTGCCCAACGGGATCCTCGCGACGATCATCTACATCGCGTCGAACCTCATGGGGGAACCTCGGAGCCAGGACCGGATTGCCGCGGTCGCCAATGTGACCCCGGTCACCATCCGCAACCACTACAAGGAGCTCCTCGACCTGCTCGGACTCCCCAAGAATCTGGCCAATCCCCAGGCCCGTGCGCCGGGGACCGTGCCGGTGGCCACCACGGCCGCCGCGGAGGGGAGCCTGCCGACCGCCCCGGCCGAACCGTAACGCAAGACCCGGCCGGAAACCACATGAACCGCGGGGGCGATGCGCCCCCGTGGTCGCCATCGCCCAGTTGAGTTACTCGTCGATCCGGGCGTACGAGGAATGCCCCCTCCGATGGAAGTTCCTCTATGTGGACCGGCTCCCCGAGGCCCCTCGGGGCTACTTCAGCTTCGGCCGGACGGTCCACTCGGTCCTCGAGGAGCTCCTCCAACCGTTTGTCGTTCCCGCGGGCCGCCGATCGCCCGACGGGGCCCATCAACGGACCCTCGACGAGTTCCCGGCCGGGGCCGCCGGGACCGCTCGGCCGCCCTGGAGCGAGGCGGAGCTGCTGGCGGCCTACGATCGCCACTGGACCGGGGAAGGCTACACCAGCAAGGAGGAGGAGGCCCGCTACCGGGCGCTGGGACGTGAGATCCTGCTCGGATATCGGGAGACCCTGGAACGGGATCCCCCGCGCCCGATCGCCATCGAAGAGCACCTGACCGCCCGGTGGGACGGCGTCCCGGTCCACGGCTTCATCGATCGCATCGACCGGACGGAGCGGGGCGGCCTGGTCGTCCTGGACTACAAGACGACCCGGGATCTTTCGGTGCGGGACGCCTCCACCTCCGACCAGCTGACCCTCTACCAGGTGCTCGTCGAGAAGAACTTCTCCGACCCCGTCGAGGCCCTGTCGCTCTTCCACCTGCGCTCCTTGACTCCGTTGACCACCCCGCCGCGCGACCGTTCCGCGATCGAGGAGCTGTCGGTCCGGGTGGGGGAGGTCAGCGACGGGATCCGGAACGATGCCTTCGAACCGACCCCGGGTCGCCAGTGTTCCCGATGCGATTTCCGGGACCGGTGCCCCGAGTTCCGGCCGGTGCCGGCCTCCGAACGTCCCCGGCTCCAGGGCCTGGTGGACCGGTTCGAGTCGCTGCGCGCCGAGGAAGAGAGGGTCTCCGAGGAGCTGGCCCGCACGGCCCAGGAGCTGCACCAGGCGGCGGAGAAGCTGGGCGTCCATCGAGTGGAGGGCCACCGGGTGGCGGCGGTCCGCAAGCGGGAGGAGTCCTGGGCCTACCCACCGGAGGTCGTACGACCGATCCTCGACGCCTTCGACCTCTCCGGGCGGGCCCCGTCCGGCTCGCCGGAGGAGATCCGCCGGCTGCTCCGGGATCCCACCGTGGAGGCCGAAATCCGCCGGAAGATCGCGGAAAGCGGGTCCCGGCGGATCCGGTGGTACTGGGAGCTCGAGTAGGGCCTCCGGACCGGGCGAGCTGGGGGGAGCTTCGCCTCAACGATCCCCCCCGGGGTCGGTCCCCCCTTCAGCGGGGCCAACCCTCCCGTTCAGGGGTCGTGGGGCCGCCTGGCCACGGGAGTCGGAAGCAGCGGTGACCGCCCGATACGAGGGTCGAGTTCAGCGGGGAGGATGACTTCCGGACGGTAAAGTTTATTTTTGAGCCACGATGTAGATTCTTATGGGGACCTCCCTCTCACCTCCCAGCCGCATCGCGCACCTCGAAGATCGAGCGCCGACCGTTTCGACCCTGTGTTCCCATTCCTCGTTGCAGATTTTCCACGGGGCCCGATGTGAGGGGTTCCGGACTCTGGGCATCACGCCGGGTCCTCCCCCCCGATTCTATGAGGCGTTCCCGCTGGCCCGTCCCGACCGATTTCTGGAGGTCCCGACGATCCGGGCCCTGCCGGAGTACTCGGACGAACTCCGGAGAGACGGGGTCATCCTCGTCCCGCACGGCTCCTTCGTCGAGTACCTCGGACCGGAGGCCTTCACCCGGCTCGACGTGCCGGTCTTCGGGAACCGAGCCGTCATCGAGTGGGAGTCGGACCGGCGGAAGGAGCGGGTCTGGCTCGAGTCGGCGGGGGTCCGGATGCCGAAGCGGTACGAGACTCCCGACGAGGTCGACGGACCGGTGATCGTGAAGTACTACGGGGCGAAGGGGGGCAAGGGCTTCTACCTGGCCAAGAACCGGGCGGCCCTCGAGCGCTTCCACCCGACCGGCCCGCACGTCATCCAGGAGTACGTCCTCGGGACGCGGTACTATATCCACTTCTTCTACTCCCCCCTGTCCCAGGACGGCTATCGGGTCGGGCCCGGTTCCCTGGAACTCCTCGGGATGGACCGCCGGGACGAGGCGAACATCGATGAGCTCTACAAGCTCGGGGCCCAGGAGGAGCTGCACCGGGCCGGCCTCGAACCGACCTTTGTGGTCACCGGCAATGTGCCGGTCATCCTGAGGGAGTCGTTGCTCCCCCAGATCTTCGACATCGGGAGCCGGATCATCGAGCGATCGATCGAACTGTTCGGCGGCATGGTCGGGCCGTTCTGCGTCGAGGGGA
>JBBYJM010000186.1:0-2856 GCA_043196275.1 Thermoplasmata archaeon | reverse complement strand
CCCGGGGGTCCCCGAGTCGACGGGGGACACCCTCCGGGACGGGGTCGTCCGGCAGCTGGGCGACATCGGGCTCACGGTCACCGTGACGGTGAGGGCGCCGTTCGATGCCTTCAGCCGCATCCCCGTGGCGCGACCCGAGATCCTGCTCACCGGTGTCGGCAGCCTGCGGGCGGCCCACCACCGGGCCACGATCCTCCATGGCCTCGCGCGGGTGATCGAGGGCCACGCCATGTTCGTGGTCCGGGAGGAGAGCCGTACCTCCTCGATCGACGGGCTTCCGATCCTGACGGTCCAGGAGCTCAAGCGGTCCCGGGACCACGATGAGCTCCTGGAAGCCCTCTCGGAACGCGAAGCCCCGTGATCGACGCACCGATCCCGGGCACCTCTTGGCTCCTGATCGGCTCGGTCCGGGGCCTGGTCGATGACGCCCGGCAGGTGGTCCGGCGGCTGCACGACCGTTCGGTCGTCTGGGTCGGCCTCGGCGTGGCGCCGGAGGAACTGGAGGGACTCGACCGCTACTTCGTCCGGTCCGGCGCCGAACCGGTCGTCCCGCTCACGCTCATCGAGCGGAGCGAGGTGAAGGGGCTGACCCGGTTCGGCGAGGTCCGGATCCCGAACCCGACCTTCGTCGAGAGCCTCGCCTGGTGCCGGTCGACGGGGGTGCCGGTGACCGCGCTCGATCCCTCCGAGGATCGGACCGCGGAGATCTTCACCGAGTCGATCGGCTACGTCGAACTGGTCCGACGGACGGTCCGGGAGCGGTCGCTCTCGCGCCGCCCCCCGGCGCCGAGCTCGGCCGACGCCTACGCGCTCGAATGGGAGGCCCGGGTCACCGCCGGGGCGGGCTCGCGGCGCTACCACGAGGCCCGGGATCTCCACCTGATCGAGACGCTCCGCCGCACGGCGCCGACCGGCCGGTCCGCGGCGGTCGTCGTCGACCGGGAGCGGTTCGAGCGGATCCGGGATCTCTTGGCCGCCGACCGGCCGTCGTCGGCCTACGCCTGAAGGATCTCGTCGAGCCGCCGGCGCGTCGCGCGGCGGAACTCGTCGAGCGAGCCCTCGTTGACCAGCATGCCGTCGGCGAGGGCAAAGGCGTTGCCGATGCCCCACTTGAGCTCCCGGCGGTCCCGATCGTAGAACTCCTGCAGGTCGTCGTCGCTGCGGGCCCGGCGGGAGAGCCGCTCGTACCGCGTTTCCGGGGACGCAAAGATGCCGAGGACATAGAGGTCACCGAAGTGGTGGCGGAAGACCGTCACCTCGCTGTCGGACCGGCAGCCGTCGACCAGCATCCGGGTCTCGGTGAGCTTGGGGAGCGCCCGCTGGGCCCAGATCGCCGGGCCGTGCTTCTCCCGTTCCTCGGCGGCGATCCGTCCGACGTTCGCGTTCGTGAGGGGCAGCCCGCGCCGCTGGGTCTCCTCCCGAACGAGGTCGCCCATCTTGAGGGTCGCGAGCCCGGCCTCATGGGCGAGTTGGACGAGTTCGTCTTTGCCGGAGCCCGGCATCCCGACCGTGACGATCAGCTTCATGGCGGGCTGCCGGACGGCCCCGAGGTCGGGGCCGTCGATCCGGCGGCCTCGCTCTCCATCACCTGCTGCAGCCGGTCCGCCCGTCGGACGAACGCCTCGGCCTCCTGCGCCTCCAGCGTGGCCTGCTCGAGGAACCGATCGGCCTTGACCTTGAGCTCGGCGGTCTTCTGGGTCCGGACCGTCGCCCGGAGCTCGATGTGGCCGGCCGCGCTTTCGAGGTTGGCGATCCGCTGCTGGAGCTTGCGGATCCGGTACTGCAGGCTGGTAGCATCGGAATGAACGTTCGGGTTGTTCTGCAGGGACGCCTGGAGGTCCTTCTCCAGCTGCTGGATCTCCTGCTCGACCTCAGGGATCTGCGCCCGCTTCGCCTGGGCCTTCTCCCGGAGGACGGTCGCCTGGTGGCGGATCCGCTCGATCTTGGTGGTCAGCCGGGCGGCCCGCTCGTGGGCCCGGGTCGAGGCCTGCTGGTGCCGCGCGGCAATCTCGCGGAGCTTGGTCACGTCCGCGTACCCCTCGCCGCGCCAGCGGGACTGGCGGAAATGGAGGGGGGAAGGCGGAGGGGCGCCCGGGGGGGTTCCGTCACCGGTCGACATACGCCGTCCGCATCGGGCCCCGCCAATATAGCGGTTGTGTCGCAGGGGGGAGGGCCGCTACGGCGCCGGCGGCCGGAGACCGGCCCGGAGCCGCGCCTCGAGGGGGCCCAGGGCCAGCCGCTCCTGGGCACGGCTGTCGCGGTCCCTCAGGGTGACCGTCCCCTGAAGCGGCCCCTCGGCGAGGGTCTCGTGGTCCACGGTGATGCACCACGGCACTCCGATCTCGTCCATGCGGGCGTAGCGCTTCCCGACCGAACCGGTCTCGTGGTACTCGACGGGGATCCCGGCGGCGCGCAGGCTCCGCCAGATCCGGCGGGCGGCCTCGCCGTGCTCCTTGCGGAGCAACGGGAAGACCCCCGCGGCGACCGGCGCCAGGTAGGGGGGCAGACGCCACACGGTCCGTTCCCCCTCGGTGGTGAGGCCGAGGTCGGCGAGCGCCCAGAGGTTCCGGTCGACCCCGAAGGTGATCTCGAGGACGTGCGGGATGACCCGGCGGCCGTCGGGTCGGGCGACCGAGAGATCCTTCTTCGAACCCTCCCCGTGCCGGGTGAGGTCGTAGTCGCCCCGGTAGTGGACCGCGCCGACCTCCCGGAAGCCCCCGAGGCTCGACAGGTTGACCTCGACGTCGAACTGGATCCGGTTGTAGAACGCCCGCTCGGCCGCGGACTTCTCGTAGAGCCGGATCCGCTCGGCGGGGTAGCCCAGGACATCCCGGTAGAACCGGTACGACCGGGCGA
>JBBYJM010000185.1:0-2875 GCA_043196275.1 Thermoplasmata archaeon | reverse complement strand
GAACGGATGGGCGCCCGGACCGAAGTCGCCACCGATGACGGTTCGGAGGGTACCCGGGGGTTCGTCACCCCCGTGGCCGAGCGGTTGCTCGGTGATCAACCGTACGACGTGCTCTGGACCTGCGGCCCGGAGGTGATGATGCGGCGCGTGGCCGACCTGGCCGACCGCCACGAGGTCCCGGTGATCTGTTCGGTCGAGCGGCAGATGAAGTGCGCCCTCGGTCTGTGCGACGCCTGCGCCCTCGGCCCCCTCCATGTCTGTGTCGATGGGCCGGTGCTCCCGTGGGAGAGGCTCCGGGATCTGGAGGAGTTCGGACGGTCGTTCCGGGACGCGGCCGGCCGGCGGCGAACCTACGGATCTGCATCGCCCTGACCGACGGTGGGGCGACGGATGGCCGCCGCACCCCCCACGTGAACCCGGAGCCTTTATCGTCCGACTCCCTTCTGAGACCTCCGGAGGGGACGGTGAAGGTCATTGTCGTCAGCGGCGGGGTGATTTCGGGCCTGGGGAAGGGCATCACCACCTCCTCCCTCGGCCGGCTCCTCAAGGCCCGGGGGATCTCGGTTACGATCCTCAAGATCGACCCGTACCTCAACGTCGACGCCGGCACGATGAACCCTTACCAGCACGGGGAGGTGTTCGTCCTGGACGACGGCACCGAGGCCGACCTCGACCTCGGCAACTACGAGCGGTTCCTCGACCAGCCGCTCAACGGTCGCCATAACCTGACGACCGGCAAGATCTACCGCACGGTGATCGAGAAGGAACGCCGAGGCGACTACCTCGGCAACACCGTCCAGATCATCCCCCATGTGACCGGCGAGATCAAGCGGGTGATCCGGGAGGTGTCGGAGTCGGAGGGCGCCGAGGTCACCCTCGTCGAAGTCGGGGGCACCGTCGGCGATATCGAGTCGATGCCGTTCCTCGAGGCGCTTCGGGAGCTCTCCTACGAGCTTGGCGAACACCGGATGGCGTTCGTGCACACCACCCTGGTCCCGATCGTCGGCCCGGTGGGGGAATCGAAGACCAAGCCGACCCAGCACTCGGTCCGGGAGCTCCGGGCGATCGGCATCCGGCCCCACCTCATCTTCGCGCGTTCCCCGGTGCCCCTGGCCCCGGAGATCAAGACCAAGATCTCCCTCTTCTGCGATGTGCCCCCTCAGGCGGTCATCTCGGTCCCGGATCAGCGGGTCGTCTACGATGTCCCGCTCGTGCTGGAGGCCCAAGGGGTGGGAGAGATCCTCAGGAAGCTGCTCGAACTCCCCGAACGCGCGCCGGACTACACCGCCTGGTCGGAGTTCCTTCAGCGCTACCACCACCCGGAGCGCTCGGTCCAGATCGCCGTGGTCGGCAAGTACACCGAACTCCGCGATGCCTACCTCTCCCACTCGGAGGCGTTCCACCACTGTCAGGGTCGCCTCGGGGTCGGGATCCGGCTCGCCTGGTACGACTCGGAGGAGTTGACCCGGGATCCGGCGCTCCTCCAGCAGGTCGTCCGATCCGACGGCCTTCTCGTCCCCGGCGGCTTCGGCCCGAGGGGAGTGGAAGGGAAGATGCTGGCGATCGGGGCGGCCCGGTCCCTCGGTGTGCCCTTCCTGGGCGTCTGCTACGGCTTTCAGATGGCCGCGGTCGAGTTTGCGCGCACCCGCCTCGGGTTGGCCCGGGCCGGCAGCACCGAGGTGGATCCCGAGACCCCGGATCCGGTCGTGTGCCTCCTGGAGGAACAGAAAGGTCTCGAACACCTCGGCGCCACCATGCGTCTCGGCGCCCAACGGATCGACCTGCTCCCGGGATCCCGGATCGCCGAGCTCTACGGCCGCACCGAGATCCGGGAGCGGCACCGCCACCGCTACGAAATCCATCCCGGCTACCTCGACCGGTTCGAGGCGGCCGGCCTTCGGGTGAGCGGGCGGAGCCCCGACGGCCGGGTCGAAGCGCTCGAACTGCCGTCCCACCCGTTCTTCATCGGCGTTCAGTTCCACCCGGAGTTCCTCTCCCGGCCCGAGGCGCCCCACCCGCTCTACCGGGGCCTGGTCGAGGCCGCGCTTGCCCACCAACGATCGGAGGTACGGGCCCCTGTCCCCCCCTCGCCTGCGGGCGCGTGATCTTTTCGCCCACCCCGATGTCCCGGGGTGGATCGAGGGTCACCTGGAGGAGTACCGGGCGTTAGGGGGGGTCGCCTTCGCCCTGGTCCGGGACGGCACCGGATCGATCCAGGTGATCCTGAAAAAGGGCACTGCCGACCCCGCGTGGTTCGAACTGCTCGCAGCCCTCCCGAGGGAGTCGGTCGTCCGGATCGAGGGAATCGGCCGGAGCTCCCCGAAGGCGGCCAAAGGGGTCGAGTTCCATCCGAGCGCCATCCAGGTGGTGACCCGGGCCGAAACTCCGCTTCCCCTCGGGGTCGTGGACCGGGTCCATGTCGAGCTGGACACCCGGCTCAACCACCGGGTCCTCGACCTCCGCAAGCCTTCGGTCCGGCAGGTCTTTGAGCTCAGGTCGGCGCTGCTCCACGGCTGGCGCGAGGCGTTCTTCCGCCGGGGGTTCATCGAGGTCGAGACCCCCAAGCTCCTTCGGCAGGGAGCGGAGGGCGGAGCCACCCTCTTCCCGGTCGATTACTTCGGACAGCGGGCTTACCTGGCCCAGAGTCCCCAGCTCTACAAGCAGATGCTCATGGGAGCGGGATTCGAACGGGTCTTTGAGATCGGCCCGGCCTTCCGGGCCGAACCGTCCGACACGGTCCGCCACATCACCGAATTCACCAGCCTCGACGCCGAGGTGGCTCCGATCGAGACCGCCGAGGAGCTCCGGGAACTCCTCGAGGGGATCCTCCGGGAGGCGATCGAGTCGACGCGCAGCACCCTCACCGAGATCGCCA
>JBBYJM010000184.1:0-2876 GCA_043196275.1 Thermoplasmata archaeon | reverse complement strand
GGACGGACGCGCGGACGCGGCGGCACCACCCGACAAGGTACATCGGCTGTTTGTTTTACATACAATTAAATATGTGTAAAACTCTGTTAAACGCGTGCGAACCCCCCCAGCTGAGCCCGCTGCAAGCCAGTTCCTCGGTGTTCGACTCACCCCGAAGGAACTGGAGATGCTGGGCCAACTCCAGCACCGCCGACACCTGGCCAGCCGCTCCGAAGTGGTGCGCCAGTTGGTGGCGGAGGCCGAGGAGAGCCCACCGACGGTCGGTCCGCTGCCGGTCTCCTTGGAGACCGAGCTCGACCAGATCGTGGAGGACGGGTACGCCGCAGACCGGTCGGGTGCCTTGGTGCTGGCGCTCACCCTCGGGTTTGCGGAACTCAGCCGGATCCACACGGAGCGACTGCCGGCCCTACGCCGAGAGGCTCGAGTCGGCAAGGAGCGACGTGAGGTCCGAAAGGGCGTGGATCGGGAGGGACGTGGCCTCCTCCGTCGATAGGCCACATGGGATGGATCCAGAATGGAAGCGGTGGGAATTGCGTGGAGCGAACGGAGCGGATTGATCTGCCGACTGTGCCGACAGGACGCGAAGCATAATGAGGTGCTGCACATCTCCTACTGCCCCGTCCACGGGCTGAGTTCCCCTCTGGATCTGTTGCCCGGACGGCGGGAGGCATGGGTACCACGCGGCTCTACACCCGGACGGGCGATCGCGGCGAGACCGGTCTCGCCGGCGGTCTGCGGGTAGCCAAGGAGTCCCCGCGGATCCGGGCCTACGGCACCCTCGATGAGCTCGGGGCCCACCTCGGCTGGGTGGAAACCGAGCTCCCCGATGCCCTGGCCGATGCCCGGACGGTGGTCCATCGGTTGGAACACGAGCTGTTTGTTGCGCAAGCCGAACTCGCCCGTGCCCCTCACCTGCCTCCGCCCGAGCATCGGATCGAAGGGCGACACGTGACCGCGCTCGAAACGGAGATCGACCGATTCTCCGAGGCGGTCGGGCCGCTCACCTCATTCGTCCTTGAGCGGGGAAGCCGTCCGGCCGCCGCCCTGCACATCGCCCGGACAGTCAGCCGGCGGGCGGAGCGGGAGCTCTGGGCACTCCAGCGGGTGGAGCCGGTTCGGACGGAAATCTTGGTGTGGATCAACCGGCTGAGCGACCTGCTCTTTGCCTTGGCTCTGTACTCTAACCTCCGGCTCGGGATTCCCGAGGAGCCTCCCGACTACACGGTTTAGAGGGCGTCATGGAAATCGGCGTCATCGGAAAGCCTAACGTTGGAAAGTCGACCTTCTTTGCCGCGCTCACCCTGGTCGATGTCGCCATTGCCCCGTACCCGTTCACCACGATCGACCCGAACCGGGGGGTGGCCGCGATCCGCGCCCCGTGTCCTCATCGACCGGAGGCGCCCTGCAACCCCGGCAACGCCCGCTGCGACGGGGGGGTACGGTGGGTACCGGTGAACCTGATCGATGTCCCGGGCCTCGTCCCCGGGGCTCACGAGGGCCGGGGACTCGGTCACAAGTTTTTGGACGACCTGCGAGCCGCCGACGGCCTCATCCAGGTGGTCGACCTTTCCGGCTCTGCGGCCGACGACGGCACGCTCTCGGGGCCCGGCTTAACCGACCCAGCCCGCGAAGTGGAGTGGCTATCGGAAGAGCTGGTGGCCTGGGTCGATGAGATCCTCGGCCGCAATTTCGACCGGGAGGCCCGGTCGGTTGAACTCGAGGGCAAGAAGCTGGAGGAGTTCCTCCAGAGTCGCCTCACGGGCCTGTCGATCCCTCCGTCCGCCATCGCGACGGCCCGCCGGTCTCTGGCCATCGATCTCGACCATCCCTCACGATGGACCCCGGCGGATCGAACCCGCCTGGCCCGAGAGCTCCTACGGGCCGCCAAGCCCCGGATCGTGGCTGCGAACAAGTGCGACCGGTCGACGCCCGCCGAGCGGGACCGATTGCGGTCGACGCTCGATCCGATCCCGGTCGAGGCGATGTGCGCCGAGGCGGAGCTGACCCTTCGACGGGCGAACCGAGCCGGGCTCGTCCGCTACCGCCCGGGTGCAGCGGACTTCGAGGTACCGGACCCATCCCGGCTGTCGGCCCCCCAGCGCCGGGCGCTCGATGAGATTCGCCAGATCCTGGCGACCTGGGGCGGTACGGGAGTCCAGTCGGCCCTCGAGGCGGCGGTCTTTGGACTGCTCCACCAGATCGTGATCTATCCGGTCGAGGACGAAAACCACTGGACCGACTCCCGCGGCCGGGTCCTCCCCGACGCGCTGCTGGTGCCGGAGGGGACGACGGCCCGGGGGCTCGCCTACCGGGTGCATACCGACCTCGGGGAGCAGTTTATCCGGGCGATCGACGGTCGGAGCCACCGGGCCTTGGCGGCCGACCACCAACTCGAACCCAACTCGATCGTGCGGATCGTCGCCCGGAAGTGAAGCGCCCTACCCCTCCGCCCCAATGGGGCCGGCGCCACGGGGTGACGGGCGGACAATGTACGGAACGCCCCCCGCGCGGGCGATCCTCCGGGCGAGTTCCAGCTCCCGCCCGGGGATCGGAAGGGCCACGATCGATCCGCCGCGGCCGGCACCGGTGAGCTTGCCCCCGATCATCGCCGGCCGCGCCGCCTCCAGCAGCGCCTCCAGCCGAGGATGGGAGACGCCCACCTCCTGGAGCAGCTGGTGGTTCTCCGTAAGCCGGTGCCCGACCTCCGTCCGGTCCTCGGCACAGAGCGCCTGGATCCCGCCGTGAGCGACCGCCTCGAACCGTCGAAGGAGCTGCGGGCCGTCCGACTGCTCCAACCGGTCGCGGACCGCCCGGATCGCCTCCGGCGCGGCCCGGGGGATCCCCGAGTACGCCACGACCCAGATCCACCCGGGATC
>JBBYJM010000183.1:0-2915 GCA_043196275.1 Thermoplasmata archaeon | reverse complement strand
GTAGAGCCCGAGGGCGAGACCGATCCCGATGCAGCCGCTCAGGCCGAGCAGGGCCGCATAGCCGGCCATCGTGAGGGGGCTCGCCGGGGTGATTCCGAGCGCCGCCTGGATCAGGAGGGCGGCGTAGGTGGTGGGTACGAAGTGGGCCATCGCCTGCCAGATCGGCGGGAGGTAGGAGATCGGGTAGTAGAGGGGGGCCAGCATCCCGAGCAGCGTGAACGAGAGGCTCCCCACCGGCCAGATCTCCCGCTGGGTGGTGACCCGGCTCGAGATGGCGATGCCGATCGAGGAGAAGAGGACCCAGAGCACCCCGAGGCAGCCCAGGATCACCCCCCAGGCGTACAGGGGCACGGGAGACCCGCGGCTGTACTGGACCCAGGCCAGGAGCCCACTGAGGACGGCGAGGGCCGGGAGCATCGCGATGAGGTTGCTGAAGGCGATCCCGAAGAGGTAGCGGAACCGGCCCATCGGGCTCGCCACGAAGAGGTCCTGGATCGAGCACTCGATCCGCCAGGTGGCGCTGTCGCCGAGCACCCAGCTGCCGATATTCTGCATCGTGAACAGCATCGCCCCGGCGATCTCGAGCGGCAGCAGGCTGGGAGGGGAGATCAGGCTCAGGAAGTAGAGGAAGATGAACGGCAGCAGGATCGGGGCGATCGCCACGGCCGGGTTCCGTCCGATCCACCGCCACCCGATGATCGCGAACGCGGGGAGCGAGCGGCCCCGGGGCGGCGTGTCGGTCCCCCGAAGGGCGGGGAGGCTCGGGGCGACCATCGTCAGGCCTCCCGGGAGGTCCGGCGGGCCCAGAGGATGGCCGCGAGGCAGATGAGGGTCACCTCGACGCCCAGGGCTCCCGCGGCGAGGGCGATCTGGCCGGAGGAGAGCGTGAGGGCGCCGATCGACGACTGCAGGAGCGCCGCCGCCGCGCTCGGCGGCAGCACCAGGGCGATCGGGCGCAGATCGGCCGGAAAGAGGCTCAGGGGGTAGAAGACCGGGAAGAGGACCCCGAAGAGGTTGAAGAAGAGGCTCGAATACGCCCAGATCGCCCGGTTGTCCCGGAAGAAGGTCGAGAAGATGTACCCGGTCGACGCCGAAAAGAGCCAGACCGCGAGCGCCAGGACGATCAGGAGGAGGCCGATCGCGGGGGTGTAGGGGACCACCCAGATCGACAGCAGGCCGATGACCAGGACCGGTCCCACGTAGACGGTCAGGATCCCGAGGGCCATCCCGAGGAAGTAGCCTTCCGGCGTGATCGGCGAGGCCAGGTAGAGGTCGTTCGCCTTGTGGTCGATGCGCAGGTACGCCGCCTCGTTGAGGACCCGTTGGCCCATCGTGAACATCGAAAACAGGATCGCCCCGAGGAACGAGACGGGGAGCAGGGACGGGTCGAGGATCCAGACGAAGACCAGCAGGACCCCCTGGACGACCATCGAGGTCGCCATGGCGAGCCACTCGTGGGCCTGGACCAGGAGCTCGGTCCAGAGGAAGGCGCCGAGCCCCCGGAAGGCCCGGGACGGAGCGAGGGGAAGCTCATTCGGCATTGATCGATCGCCCCACGACCCGCAAAAACGCCTCCTCGAGGGTCACCGGCCCGACCCCGGCGGTCAGCCGGCGCTGGACCGCGATCTGGAGGAGTTCGGCGAGCCGCTGCGGGTCGACGATCACCGTGAGCGCCGCGCCGTCCGAGACGCAGTGGCCGAAGCCCTGGAACTCCTCGGCCACGAGCCCCGGCCCCTGGAGGGTGACCTTGAGGGTTCCGCCGACGCTCCGCTTCAACTCCTCGGCCGTGCCCTGGACCAGCACCCGGCCGCCTTCCACGATGTACAGGCGGTCGCTGAGCACCTCGGCCTCATCGAGGTAGTGGGTGGTCAGGAGGAGCGTCGATCCCTTGCGGGTCAGCTCCCTCAGCGAGTCCCAGACGTCCCGGCGGGCGAACGGATCCATCCCGATCGAAGGTTCGTCGAGGAAGAGGAGCGGGGCCTCGGTCGCGATCACGGTGGCCACCATCGTCCGCTGCCGCTGCCCCCCCGAGAGGGTGATCGCGAGCCGGTCGGCGACCGACTCGAGCCCCATCTGCTCGATCGCCGACTCGGTGCGAGCCCGGGCGGTCTCTCGACTGAGGCCGCGGGCCCGCAGGTAGGTGTAGACCTGTTCGCGCGGCGTCAGGTGGAAGAACGGCTTCCCCTCCTGGGGGACCACCGCGATGTACGGTCGGACCCGATCCGGCCGCAGATCGACGTCCTCCCCGAAGATCTCGATCCGGCCCGAGCTCGGCCTCAGGAGCGTCGAGGCGATCTTGAGGAAGGTCGTCTTGCCGGCCCCGTTCCGTCCCAGCAGGGCGACGCGCTCGCCGCGATGGACCTCGAGGGAGACCCCTCTCAACGCCTCGACCGGGGGGGCGCCCCGGCTCTCGTAGACCTTACGGAGCCGGTCGCTCCACAGGGCTTCGCCGGTCACCGGCGGCGGTTTCCTGGGCCGCGGGCGACGAACGAACCGCCGGCCCTAGCGGCCGACCGGAACTCCGGGGCCGATGCGGGAGGGGACTCAGTTCCCGCCGCACCCACAGCCGCCGCCGTTCCCCGAACTCTCCCCGCAGGAGCCGCAGCCCCCGGCCATGCCCGCTTCGTCGGGGGTCGGAAGGTTCGGGTTGGTGATCTTGAAGCCGGATTCGTCCAGGTTCTCGACGTAATCGACGACCGCACCGTCGACCATCGGCACGCTGCCGGGGTCGACGATCAGCGAGAGCCCCTGGACCTTCACGACGACGTCGTCGGCCCGGGGCTTGGCGAACGCCATCCCGAACTGGACCGCCCCCGCCCCGCCGCCGCAGCAACCCCCGCCACCGGCCTGGGCGTACACCCGGACCCCGACATCGGGCTTCTGTCCGCGAATGAGCGTCTTGATCTGGTCGAGCG
>JBBYJM010000182.1:0-2959 GCA_043196275.1 Thermoplasmata archaeon | reverse complement strand
CGATGCGACCGATCGGATCCTCCGGCTGGTCGGAAGCACCGCGTCGGTGGGCGATCTTCGGGCCCTTCTCCTCGACGGGCCACTGGTCGGAGGGTTCAACGTGGTCGACCTCGACCGTCTCGCCCAGGAGCTCGGCCTTCCGGTCGTGACCGTCTCCCGGCACCGCCCCGACCTCCGCCGGATCCGGGAGGTGCTCCACCGGTACTTTCCTCGGGACGGGCCCGAACGGTGGCGGCTGTTGCGCCGGCACCCTCCGCGCCCGTGGGGCCGGGGGCCCGGGCCGCTCTGGGGGACCGTGCTGGGTGCGGGTCGTCGCGAGGCGGCCCGCCTCCTGGACCGGGCCGCGGTCGACGGGCGCTGGCCGGAGCCCTTGAGGCTCGCCCACATGGTCGCCCGAGCGGGCACGTCACGGCCGGGGCGTCGGACCGATGCGGGGTCGCTGGGCGATCCGCCCCCCCGAGACCCGGGTCGCCCCGAGGCACTCGCTTCGGTAAGGCCGGTCCGTCAGCCGCGGGGCGGAATCCCCCTTTCGCTCCCCCAGCGGGAACCTTAGGGCCAGGGGAAGGATTAAGCGACCCCCGGGCTCCTTCCGAACGGGCCTGTAGCTTAGCTTGGATAAAGTACTGGCCTTCTAAGCCAGCAATCTCGGGTTCAAAGGCTCCGGCAGCGTCGGGCCGGGGCGGAAACTCCCGACAGGCCCGTCCTCCTCCGGAAGGGCGCATCCGACTCCGGAGTTTGCGGCCCGGTAGATAGCCAGGTACCGGTCGGTCATCACCTCGAGGGAGGCGGTCCGCCGGACCCAGTCGAGGCCGGCCCGGGCGAGCCGCTCCCGCTCCTCCGGCCGGTCGAGCAGCTCGGTCAGGACCCGGGCGAGGGCCGGCGGATCCTCCGGATCCGCGAGCCGCCCGGTCTCGCCGTCCAGAATCGTCTCGGCCGGGCCCCCCTGACGCAGCGCGACGGCGCAGGCGCCCGAGGCCATCGCTTCGAGGAGCGCAATGCCGCCGGTGTCGCTGACCGACGGAAGGACGAAGATCGTGCTCGCCGCGAGGAGCGACGGCTTTTCCTCCTCCGGCACCGGCCCCACCAGCCGGATCCGCTCGCGCAGGTGACGGTCCCGGGCGAGCCGCTCCCGCACCGCCCCCTCTTCCGGGCCGCGCCCGGCGACCACCGCGAGGAATTCGCCCTTCGGCCGGGCGGCGGCGATGGCGTCGAGGAAGCGGTGGATCCCCTTGTCCCGGGTCCAGCGGGCGAGGTAGGTGACGATCGGGCGGTCGCCCCACCCTTCCCGGGTCCGCCACTCCGCGGCCGGGCGTTCCGGGGCGAATCGGTGGGTGTCGATCCCATTCGGCAGAATCTGGATGGGGCGGCGGAAGGGCTTGCGCGCGTGATTCTCCAGCACCTCCGCCGCGGCGCGGGAGGGGGCGGTGACCCGATCGCACCGCCAGTAGAGCCCGAGGTTGAACCACCAGGCGCACCGGAAGAACAGCGGGACGAGCCACTTCTGGGGCAGGCTCTTGCGCATCGCCCAGAGGTCCGTGTGGAAGGTGCCGACCAGAGGGATATGGTGGTGCCGGGCGGTGAGGAAACCGAGCGAGCCCACTGCGCCGGGCGAATGGAGGTGGACCACGTCCAGACCGGCGAGCCCCTCGCCCCGGAGGGAGAGGTAGGGAAAGACCGGCCAGCGGTACTGGCCGTAGAGCGGCACGGGAACCGATCGGAACCTCCGGACCCGGACGCCCGAGGGCCGATATTCGGGGGGCGCCGATCGGTGGCCGCCGCCGGGGGCGTAGACCCGGACCGAGTGGCCCCGCCGGGCCAAGGCGTCAGCCAGGTCGGCGGTGACCCGGGCGACCCCGTCATGGGTCGGGGCAAAGGAGTCGGTGAACAGGGCGATCTCCATCCGTCGCGCGCTTCCCCCGGATCAGACCGGTTCGTCGAAGAGATGCGAGAGCCTACTAAAATCCCGTGGCTCCAGTGCCGCCGGGTCGACCGAGACCACCAGGCCCGCCCGGACCTCTTCGACGAGCCCCACCAGCCAGCGGAGGAACTGCAGCACAATGTCGGGCGAGAGCGACGTCAGGAGGAACTCGATCGAGTCCAGGTAGACCCAAGCCCCCGATGGGCCGGAGAGGGCCTCCCGGATGCGTCCGCTCAGATCGCCGAGTGATCCGGCTGCGGAGGGGGTGTCGACGCCGCTCGGACGAAGGTCGACCCGCCGGTCGTCGGGGACCCCCGGAAGCGGAGGTGGGCGCCGCGAGACGATCACGACCCGGGGAGCCCCGAGCGCGGCGCGCCGGATCAGCTCGAGCCCCCGCTCGGGGCGGCTCTCGGGGATCAGGTACCCGTGTCCGGGCTTAAGGGTGGCCGCGACCGGACCCGCCGGTGAGCTGGACCACGGCCGGGGGGGACCGGCGGCCGTGGCCCAGCGGATCCGCCGGGGAGGGGCCAGGATCGTTCGACGCTTGACTTCGACCTCCTCGGAGAGCCGGGCGACGCGGCTCTCGAGCAGCATGCGCAGCTCGGCCGGACTGTGGCCCCGGGCGGCATGTTCGATCATCTCTTTGAGGGCCGTCCGGATCCCCTCTTCGTAGCCGAGCGCATACGCCCGGGCGAACTCCTCGTCCGGGGCCGGTTCCGGGCCGATCCGGTCGCGGGGGTCAGGGCGGCGACCGTTCACGGATGCCTCTAGCCCGACGGAGGGGTGCCGGGGGTCGGGGCGGTCTCCCGCGGCGTGAACTTGTAGCCGTAGTGGATCACTCCGGCCTTGCCCTCCTCCCGGAGCTTCCGGAACGTGGCCCGGACCCGGAGGCCGATGGAGACCTCGGCGGGGGCCACGTCCACGATCGCGCCGGTCAGGACCGGGCCCTCGTCGGTCCGGACCAGGGCCAGGACGTACGGGACCTGCATCTCGAAGCCTTCGGCCGCATCGTGGACCACCGTGTACGAGATCACCTCGCCC
>JBBYJM010000181.1:0-2964 GCA_043196275.1 Thermoplasmata archaeon | reverse complement strand
CCCGCCTTGGCCGACGCGTGCGCGAACACCTGGAAGAGCGCCGCGAACAACGCCACGGCGGCGAGAACCGTAAGCCCGTACGCCGAGGCGATCAGGGACGCCCCGAGGGCGACCAAGATGAGGCCGTTGTTCTCGATGGTGCTGTAGGCCAGGAGCCCCTGAGGATGGTCGCTCACGCTCGCCCAGAGGGCGCCCACCAGGGCCGAGCCGCAGCCGACGATCAGGAGCAGCCCGCCCCACCACGCCGGGCCGCCCCCGAGGATGGTGATGAGCCGCAGCAACCCGTAGGCGCCGACGCCCGTCACGGCGGCGCTCACGAGTGCGGCGATCGGGGCCGGGGCCGAAGCCCGAGTCAGGGGGAGCCATTCGCCGATCTGGAACGGCAGGACCCCCATCTTGAGGGTCGCGGCGACCGCTCCGGCGACGAAGATGATCCCGGCCCATTCGGCCGGCACCGGCCCCCCGCTGAGGAGCCAGCTGCCCCGGGCGGCCCGGAGAGCGCCCCAGGCGACGATCCAGCCGAGGGCGCTGACCTCCCCGAGCCCCAGGAAGACGTACGCCGCGGGAAGGACCCGCTCGCGCGGGCGGGAACCCTGGAGCAGCCCCGCGAACGCCCCGAGGGTCATGATCTCCCAGCCGGCGAGGAACAGGAGCGAGGTCGGCGCCGCCAGGAGGAGGCCGTCCCCCAGGAGCAGGGTCGCCATCCCCATCGGTAGCCCAGGGCCGGCGGACCGATCGTCTCCCAGGGCCCAGATCGCGACGGCGACGCCGACGATCCCGACCACGATGAGGAAGTATGCCGATAGCGCGTCGACCCGGAGGAATTCGGACTCCCCGAGCGGACCGGTCCAGCCGCCCCAATCGAAGGTTCCGGTTAGCCCCGCGACCAGCCCGGCCCCCACGAAGGCGAGGGCCCCGAATCCGATCCCCGCATAGGCGAGCCGGATCCGGATCCGCGCCAGAAGGGCGGCACCGGCGAGGAGGACGAGGCCGACGACCAGTGCCAGGGCTCCGGCTCCGATCATCGGCGCTCCCCCTCCGCCCGGGGAGTCCCGACGGCTCGCCGGAGGGCAGCCAGGATCTGGACCGGGGCCGGAGGGCAACCGGGGACGTAGATCACCGGGACGGGGGCCGACTCGACCGCCCAACGCCCGGGGAGATGACGGAAGAGCCCCCCGCTGACCGCGCAGGCGCCGACCGCGACGATCGCCTTGGGCGTCGGCATCGCCTCCAACGTCCGGCGGAACGGCTCCTCCATCGCGGCCGTCGGGACCCCCATGACGAGCAGCAGGTCGGCGTGCCGGGGGGTCGGGGTGAAGAAGATGCCGAGCCGGGACGCATCGTAGTACGGATTGGCCAGGGCGAGGACTTCGAGGTTGCAGGCCTGGCAGCTCCCGACGTCGATCGGAAAGACATGAAGGGACCGGGCGAACGGTGCGGCCCAGACCGAATCGGGCCCGGGCCCATTGCCCGAACCGGCCGAGCCGGGTCCGCGGGGGGGCCGGGGCTCCGGTCCGTCCCATGGTCCCTGCGCCGGAGCTCCGGGGGGAAGGCAGCGGGCGCAGCGAAGGCATCGGCCGTCGTCGATCATCGTGCCTTCGATGGCCTCCGTCGGGCAGCGGGCCTCCCGAAGCCGGGAGGCCTCGGAGGGGAGCGGGGTCAGGACCGGGAGCCGGGCGGTCGGAGGTAGCTCCTCCTCGGTCGGAGCCGCCCGGGGGAACCGGGTGGTCAGCCGTCCCCGCCGCACTGCCTGGATGATCCACCCCACCATCGGCTCACCCATCGGTTTCGGCGAAGGAGAGTCCGAAGCTCTCCCACGCAAAGTGAAAGTCCGTGAAGACCGACCCGCGCAGAGCGTGGGCGAACGCCGGCCAGTTCGCCGCGCTGGCGGTCCGTACATTTATCGCCGTGATCCGTCCCTCGCCGAGGGTCACGTCGTACACCAGGTCGCCCGCCGGGCTCTCCGAACGCGCCCAGCCCCGGCCGGGGGCGACCGCGGGTCTCGGATCAATCTCGCCCAGCGGACCCGGCCAACGGTCGGAGATCTGCTCGACGAGTTGGGCGCTCTGCCGGATCTCTTCAACCCGGACCAGGATCCGGGCCAGGGCATCCCCCTCGGATTCGACGGCCGGGTGGAGATCGAGCCGGTCGTAGGGGGGGATCGGATCGGCCACCCGGTCGTCCCAGCCGATGCCGCTCCCCCGGGCCACCGGCCCGACCGCACCCAGGGCCAGCGCCGCCGCCCGGTCCAGGACCGCCGTCGACTGGAGCCGGTCGATGTAGATCCGGGTGGCTCGGGCGAGCTCCCAGAGCCGGTCGAACCGACGCCGGATCGTCCCGACCTCCTCGGCCAGGCGTCGGAGCTCGGGCCGTTCGAGCCGCCGCAAGGGATAGTTCGGATCGAGCAGGCCGAACAGCCATCGATGGCCCCCCCAGCGTCCCATCGCCCGTCGGGCCTCCTCGGCCAGGGCGGCGAACTGGGCGGTCGCGACCGGCTGGCCGGCGGCTTCCACGCTCCGGCCGATATGGCCGAGGTGGACGTGGATCCGCTGGAGTTCGGCCCCGAGGGCCCGGAGCCACAGCTCCTGCTCTCGGACCGGACGACCCGCGGCGGACTCCGTGGCCGAGAGGAATGTGTCGGCGTGCGCGACCGAAAACGGGCCGACCCGTCGTTCAATCCAGGGAAGCGCCTCCCCCGGCCGCCATCCCACCACCGTCCGGTCGATCTCCCGGTGCTTGTACCCCGCCTGTGGACGGACCGAGACCACCCGCTCACCGGGGGTCAGGAGATCGATCCGGCCGGCCTCGAAGAGTCCGAAGGTGACCGGGCCGTAGGGAAAGCGAAGGCGGCCCGCCGCTGTCGGGGCCCCGGGCTCCCTGTCCCGGCCTACTCCCGGTGCCGGGCGTTCGGGCTCGACGGGCGGGCTGCACCGGCTCAAGAACGCCGCATCGGGAGACTCGACC
>JBBYJM010000180.1:0-2977 GCA_043196275.1 Thermoplasmata archaeon | reverse complement strand
GGTGGAGTCCGGCCCCCTCCCCCTCCACCCGCAGGCCCTCATCCCGGATCGCCCGGACGTGCTCCGGACGACCGACCAGGGTCACCGCATGGCCGGCGGCCGAGAGCCGGGCGCCGAAGAGGCTCCCGATAGCCCCGGCGCCGACCACGAGGACCCTCATGCCGGCCCCGGCCTACGGCATCCGCTGGAGCAGATCGGCGAGCCCGGAGACCTGCCCCCAATCCTTGCGGAGGAGCTTGAGGAGCTGCTCGTAGTAGGCGATCTGCTCGCGCGCCTGGCGGATCTGCAGATCGACGAACTCCTCCTCATAGGCCAGCCGGCCGAGCTCCGCCTCGAGGCGCTGGAGCTCCCGGGCGAGGCCCGCGGCCCTATCGGACTCCGAAGGTGGACGGTCGTACTTCATTGGAGGGGGAGGGGGGAAGGATCCGGGCCCGGGCCTCGGCGACCGACCGGGCCAGCTGTTCGGCCCGGGCGAGTTCGCGTCGCAGGTGGCGCAGCCGGTCCTGGAGCCGGTCGCGGCGGCGTTGCAGCTCCTGCCGCTGCGACTCCAGCGTGGCCAGCCGTTGCCGCCATTTGTTCCGCTCCTCGACGTTCAGGAGCACCGCATCGAGGTCGGGCACGGTTCGGGAACCGTGCGGAGGCGAATGAACCTTTCGGCGGAGGCGGCCGGGCGGGGAGCAGGTATATGCTCGGGGCTCATCGGCCGTCCGAGGCCGGGCATGAGCGCAGTCGGGAAGCTGGTGGTCTTGGGGGCTGGGAACGTGGGCGGATCGTTGGCGCAGCGGCTGGCCGAGGCCGATCTGGCCGCCGAGGTGGTCCTGATCGATATCGTCGACGGGCTCCCGCAGGGCAAGGCGCTCGACATCCAGGAGTCGGCCCCGATCCTCGGCTTCAGCACCCGGGTCACCGGATCGACCAGCCTCGACGCCCTCGAAGGCGCCGACCTGGTGGTCGAGACCGCGGGGCTGGCCCGCAAACCCGGCATGAGCCGGTCCGATCTCCTTGAGAAGAACGCCGGCATCCTGAAAACCCACGCGGAGGCGGTCCGGGCGAAGGCCCCGAAGGCGGTCGTGCTGGTGGTGACCAACCCGGTCGACGTGATGACCTACTACTTCCGGGAGGTGAGCGGCTTTCCGGCGGCCCGGGTCTTCGGCGAATCCGGAACGCTCGACACCGCCCGGTTCCGCACCTTCGTCGCCGAGGCCCTCAAGGTCGCCCCGAAGGACGTCACCGGCTTCGTGCTGGGGACCCACGGCGACTCGATGGTCCCGCTGCTCTCCCTCACCAATGTGGGGGGGGTTCCGCTCACCCAGCTGCTGCCCGCCGACCGGCTCCAGGCGATCGTCCAGCGGACCCGTTCGGGCGGCGGGGAGATCGTGAACCTCCTCAAGACCGGGAGCGCCTACTACGCCCCGTCGGCCAGCCAGGCCGAGCTGGTCCGGGCGGTCGTCCGCAACGAGCACCGGCTCCTGCCAGTGAGCGCCATGGTCTCCGGTGAGTTCGGGGAGAAGGACGTCTACATCGGCGTGCCGGTGGTGCTCGGCCGGGGCGGGGTCGAGCGGATCGTCGAGGTGGACGTGACGGCCGAGGAGCGCGCGCTCTTCCAGGGCAGCGTCCGGGCCGTCCGGGAGGATCTCGCGATCCTCGCCCGGATGCCGAAGTAGCCGGCCGTCCTTCGCGTCGAGGGTCAGGTTCAAAGCCTCCCTCGGTCGTCGAACCGGGGGAGGCAGTCGATGGCGTCACCGGTCCCGCCCAGGGAGTCGGAACGGCTCTTCCCGTACCGGGTCCGGCCGGGCCAGGAGGTGATCCTGGAGGCGGTCGCCGAGACCGGCCGCACGGGCGGTCCGCTCCTCCTGGACGCGGCGACCGGGAGCGGCAAGACGGTCGCGACGCTCGCCCCGCTGATCGACCACGCCGAGTCGGCCGACCACCGGATCCTCTACCTCGTTCGGACCCACACCCAGGAGGTCCAGGTTCTCCAGGAGGCCCGGGCGATCGCCCGCCGGCTCGGCCATCCGATCCGCTCGGTGAGCCTCTCGGGGCGCTCCCGACGCTGCTGGCTGCTCGAGAATGTTCGGGAGATGAAGGACGCGACCGCGGAGGAGCACGGAAAGCTGTGCGCCGACCGCAAACGGGCGACCGAACGCGGGCTCGCCGGTGACCTCACCGCCGCCCCGGCCGTCGAGCTGCCCGAGGGGGGCTCGATCGATCTCGTCGACCTCGACGGCTGCCCGTACTACGCCCGGGTCCTCCAGTCGGAGCTCGACCTCGTGGAGGCCCGGCTCGACTCGACGATGCCGACCCCCACCGAATTCGAGGAGTTCAGCCAGCGGGAGGATCTGTGCGCCTACGAGCTCGCGAAGCGGCTCCTGCCCGGCGCGCGGCTCGTCACCGCCCCGTACGCCTTCTTCTTCCACCCGTTCATCCGCAAGGCGCTCCTCGGCTGGATGGGGACGACGCCGGACCGGCTCGATGTGGTCGTCGATGAGGCGCACAACCTCCCCGACTACCTCCGGGAGTCGTCGACCGTTGCGCTTCCCCAGGTCTCGGTCCGGCGGGCCCGCCAGGAGATCGCCGACCGGGGGGATTTCCAGCTGCCCGACGGACCGAGCGCCTCCCGGTTCCTCGACGTCGTCGGGGCCGCGATCGAGGAGCTGGTCGAGCAGCTTGCCCGGGAGGACGACGGGATCCTGACCGACGGCATCTTCGAGGACGCCCTCCTCGCCGCCCTCGGCGGCACCTCCCACCGGTTCGACACCTGGCTCGGCGCGCTCGCCACCTGGGGGGAGAACCTCCGGGAGGAGCGGCGCCGGGAGCGGCACCTGCCCCGGTCCTGGGTCCATTCGGTCGCGCTCGCCCTGCTCTCCTGGCCGAGGCTCGCGCCCCCCGAGTACGTGAAGCTCGCGACGCGGGTGCCGCGGCCCGCGCTCGAGGCGTATCCGCTCGACGTGTCGGGCATGGCCGGCGCGCTCGCCGC
>JBBYJM010000179.1:0-2987 GCA_043196275.1 Thermoplasmata archaeon | reverse complement strand
GGCGTAGGCGGCGGCCACATACCGGGGAAAGTTGACCTCGAAGTGGTAGTACTGCGTGGCATACTCCCGCAGGGTCGACCGGGGGAGGGTGCCGTCCGACCAGGCCCGGTAGAACGGGTGGGTCAGGAGGCGGTACGCTTTCACAATCCGGTCCAGGTCACCGACGGTCGTCATTGCCAGGGCATCCCGGGGGGGTAATGGAGGTTTTCCCCTTCCTACCCGACAGCGGGTGCAATTCGCGAAGGGTTCCTTCGCCAGCCGCAAATCTCGCCCAGTCCGAGGCCCATCCAAACGTATATTGGACATTGCGAGGGTACGGCCGGCATGTGGACCGACCGGTTCGGGCGCGAGGTGACCGACCTCCGCATCAGCGTCACGAACCGGTGTAACTTTGCCTGCGAGTACTGCCATGATGAGGGACTGGGGCCGGTCGCCTCGCCCTCGCGCCCGCACCCCGAGGAGATCTCCCCCGATGAGATCGAGCGGATCGTCTCGGTGGCCCGGGAGCACGGGGTCCGGTCGGTCAAGTTCACGGGCGGGGAACCGCTCGTGCGGCCCGACCTCGAGGAGATCGTCGAGCGGACCGCCCGGCAGGTCGACGAGGTGTCGCTCACGACCAACGGTTCGATGCTCTCGGGGCGGGCTGAGGGGCTGCGGGCTGCCGGCCTGCGACGGGTCAACGTCTCCCTGGACTCCCTCGATCCGTCGGCGTTCCAGCGGATCCGGGGTGGGGCCCTGGCCCCGGTCCTGCGGGGGATCGAGGCGGCCCTCGCGGCCGGCCTCACCCCGGTGAAGCTCAACACGGTCGTCTACCGAACGACCCGGCCCTACCTGCCGACCCTGGTCGACTTCGTCCGGGCGCGCCCCGGTCTCTCCCTCCAGCTCATCCAGTACATGCCCGAATGGGTCGGCCGGCCGGACCGCGGGGTTCCGTTCGCGGAGATCCGGGAGTGGCTCTCGGCTCAGGCGGAGCAGATCCAGACCCGGGAGATGCACCACCGGAGCGTCTACCGGATCGGAGGTACCGAGGTCGAACTGGTCGACCCCGTCGACAACCCGGAGTTCTGCCGGAACTGCCACCGGGTCCGGGTGACCCATCGGGGGGAGCTCAAGGGCTGCCTCAACCGCAACGACGACCTGATCCCGACCCGGGGGCTGGACCGCGAGGCGCTCCGGGCCGCCTTCCGTCGGGTCGTCCGGGAGCGGGTCCCGTACTACGGGGTCTATCGCCCGTCGCCCTCGGCCCCGCTGCTGTCCCCGACCGCCCTCCGGGAGGCGGCCGACCCCTTCGCCGATCCGCCTCCCGTCCGGGAAGGGCGAGATCTCGCGGTCGACGCGCCCCCCTAGGCCGACCGATCGATGGCCCCGGTTCGGTGGGGACGATCAGTCGGCGAGGTAGCCCCCGTCGACCACGACCAGCGCCCCCGTCATGTACGCGGAGAGCGGGCTCGCGAGGAAGAGCACGACCCGGGCAATCTCGTCGGGGCTCCCCATCCGGCCCATCGGGATGCGGTGGAGGAAGCCGGCCATCGCCGAGGCGGCCGCGGAGTCCGGGGGGACTGAGGCGCGGGCGCCGGGGGTGTCGATCCCCCCGGGGGCGATCGCATTGACCCGGATCCCGTAGGGGGCGAGCTCGACCGCGAGGGAGCGGGTCAGCATGACGACACCGGCCTTCGAGGCGTCATAGGGGGCGAGTTGACCGGTCGGGCGGAGGGCGTCGACCGACGCGATATTGACGATCCGGCCGCCCCCGTTCCCCCGCATCTGTCGGGCGACCTCGGTCGTCAGGAAGAAGAGTCCGCGGAGGTTGACATTCAGCACGGCATCCCAGCGCTCTGGCGTCGTGTCGAGCGCCGGTGCGGTCGGGAAGATCCCCGCGTTGTTGACCAGGAGATCGATCCGGGGAGCCTCCTCGTGGATCTGGGCCATCGCCGCGGAAAACGATTCGACCCGGGCCACATCGAGCGGGAGGAACCGGGCCCGGCCCCCGGCGTGGATGATCTCCTGGGCGAGCCGGCCGCCGGCCGCCGCATTCACGTCGGCCACCACGACCGACGCTCCGGCCTCGGCCAGCCGATGCGCGGAGGCGGCTCCGATCCCCTGAGCCGCTCCGGTAATCAGCGCCGTCTGTCCCGATAGGTCGATGAGTTCCGATAGTCGCGCCATACGATTCCCCGAGAGCGGAAGGCCGACCGCGGAGGTTAACCGTTCGGTCAAGCCGCCTTGACGAGATTGTCCCCGATCCGGTCGCCGGCGCGCACCGTCCCCCGGGGGAGGAGGCGGACCCATCGGAGGGAGAGCGAATTGAGCAGCACCAGCGTCGAGGAGAGCGCCATCGCCGTCGCCCCGAGGATCGGGAGGAACGAGTAGATCCCGAAGCCGAGCCACGGGACCAGAAGACCGGCCGCGATCGGAAGCAGGATCGCGTTGTAGCCGAGCGCCCAGAGGAGGTTCTGGCGGACCTTGCGGACCGTGCGGCGGGCGATCCGCACGGCGAGGGGGATCCCGTCCCAATTCGACCGGAGCAGAACGACCTTGCCGGCCTCCTGGGCCACATCGGTACCGGCGCCGATGGCGATGCCCACGTCCGCCGCCGTAAGGACCGCCGCGTCGTTGATGCCGTCGCCCACAAACCCCACCGCCCCGCCCTCCGACCGGTACCGCCCGAGGATCTCGACCTTGCCCGCGGGAGGGACTGCGGCATAGACCTCCTCGATGCCGACCTCGCGGGCGACGGCCCGGGCGACCTCCTCGCGATCACCGGTCACCATCACGGTCGGAATCCCCAGGCTCCGCAGCTCGGCGATCGCGGCGGCGGCGGAGGGACGGAGCCGGTCCTCGAAGTACAGGGTCGCCTTCGGCCGCCCGTCAACGGCGAGGGTCGCCTCACTCCTAACCGACGTTTCCGCCAGTCGGCTCATCTCCGGGACCGTGGGCGATCCGATCCGGCCGAGGGTCACCCGGTGGCCGTCGAGGATGCCCTCCAC
>JBBYJM010000178.1:0-2991 GCA_043196275.1 Thermoplasmata archaeon | reverse complement strand
GGTATAGGCGCCCTCATGGCCGATGTAGAGGCTGCCCGGGATGTGGCCCGCGTCGAACTCCCGATGAGTGCGAAGGTCGATCACTCGGACCCCCGGGCGGCGCGCGGCCCGAGCGACCGCTCCGGGGGCGAGCCTTGGCGGAGATTCTGGGGTCACACCGAGGGCCGATGGCCCGTGGCGGTTGCGGGCCCGCATCCCGAGATAGTAGCTCGGAAACGGATCCGAGGTCAGGTACCGTTCAACAAAATCCACAAAGGACGGGGCCCGCATCAGGCGGTTGTCTCGCCGTTCACGGCCGATCGTCGTGGCGGTGGCCGTCGAGGCCCCGACGCCGCAGAAACTTCCCCCGGCGTGGGTCGGGTGGACCGCGAGGCTCGCCGGAAGCTCCCGGGCGTAGCGTCTCAGGGTCGCCCACTCCTCCCGGGCCAGTGGAAGGGTGTGTCGGGGACCGAGGAGATCCGGCCGGGCGGCCGACCCGACCATGAGGCTGCCGCCCGAGAAGAGCCGACACGGTCGATCGTGCTCATCGAGGAAAAGGTAGCTTGTATGCTCGGGCGTATGGCCGGGGCTGGCCCGTCCGATCAGCCGGCCCGATCCCAGGTCGAGCCGATCGCCGTCCGAAAGGGGGCGGTGGGGGAAGGCGAGCCGAGAGGCCCGGGGGGCTGCGAGTTCGGCCCCCGAGCGACGGGCGAGTTCCCGCCCGCCGGACAGGAAGTCGTTGTGGAGGTGGGTCTCGAGCACCCACCGGATCCGGACGCCCCGCTCCCGAGCCCGGAGGAGGTAGCGCCCGATGTCGCGGACCGGGTCGATGACGCCGGCCTCCCGGCCGGAGCCCACCAGATAGGAGGCGTTGCCGAGTTCGGGGTGGTGGAAGACCTCCAGCCAAGGACTTTCCGAACCCCGCATGGTGCGAATCGATCGGGGATGCGAGCCGCACTACATAGGGTCCGCGCAGGGGGAGCCGTTACCTGGACGATCGGGAAGGCTCAAGAATCCCGCCTCGTCAATGGGGTGGATGGAATACAAGTGGAAGGCGTTCTCGGTCACCTCCCTCGGGTCGCTCATGGCGGCGGTCGACAGCACCGTCGTGCTCCTCGCCCTGTTCCCCATCGCAGCGGACCTGAGGACCGACTTCATCACGGTCGTCTGGGTTGTCCTCGCCTACCTGCTGGTCAGCACGACCTTCGGGATCACCCTGGGTCGGCTCGGGGATCTCTTCGGTCGCAAACAGATGTACCTGGCCGGGTTCGGGATCTTTACCGTCGGGTCCCTGCTCTGCGGGCTCGCCCCGTCGGGGATCTCGTTGGTGGGGTTCCGGGCCATCCAGGGATTCGGCGCGGCGCTCCTCATGGCCAACTCCTTCGCCATCATCTCCGAGGCGTTCCCGGCTCGGGAGCGTGGGCGGGCCTTCGGGGGCACCGCGGTCGTCTGGGGGTTCGGGAGCATCCTCGGCATCATCCTCGGGGGGGTCATCATCGCTTTCACAACCTGGCGGCTCATCTTCCTGATCAACCTCCCGATCGGGCTGGTCGGCACGCTCTGGGGCTACTGGACCCTCCGCTCGACCGCGGCGCGGCCCGCCGGGGCAGGGCGGCCCTACTTCGACCTGGTGGGCGGGTTGATCTTCACCGCGGCGATCACCCTTCTCCTCGTCGCCGTTAGCTGGGGGCTCCTCTACGGCTGGGGCCAGATCGCGACGATCGGGATGCTGGTCGGGGCAGGGATCCTGTTCCCTGCCTTCGCACGGTGGGAGACCCGGTATGCGCTGGATCCGGTGATCCATGCCGAGTTCTTCCGGAACCGGGCCTTTACGTACGGGGTGGCGACCGCCTTCCTCCAGATGCTCGCCCTCTTCAGCGTCAACTTCCTGCTGCTGTTCTATCTCGAGGGGATCGCGGGCCTGTCGGTGCTGACGGCCTCCTACCTGATCCTCCCCGTGGCCGTGGGGACTGCGGTGGTCGGCCCTTTCGGGGGGATCCTTTCCGATCGCATCGGACCGCGGATCGTCGCTACGGTCGGGCTGCTCCTCCAGGCGGGGGCGCTCCTGTTCCTGACCCGGCTCACGACCTCGACGCCGCTGCTCGATCTCGCCCTCATCGAAGCCGTCTACGGGATCGGCGGGGGGCTCTTCTGGCCGGCCAACACGGCGTCGATCATGTCGGAAACCCCTCCCGCGAAGTACGGGGTGGGATCCGGCATCATGAACACCTTCCGCCAGACCGGCATGGTCATGAGCTTCGCCCTCTCCCTGACGGCGATCACGCTCGCCGTCCCCGCGGGGATCGCGTATGCGCTCTTCGTCGGGACCATCAGCGGCGGGCTCTCGCCCCACGATGCCGCGAGCTACCTCTCCGGTCAGAGCCTGGCCTTTACGGTCTCGCTCGTCCTCCTGATGGGGGCGATCCTGCTGTCCCTCCTCCGCCGGCCGGGCCGACGGGAAACCCCCCCAGGGGCTCCCGAAGCGGCGCCACCGGCCGAACCGGCGGGGTAGGCCCTTCTAAGCGCCGGCCACCGTGATCTCGACGATCCGGACGGGGCTCTTCGGTCGATCGTGGCTGTCCCTCGGCACGTTGGCGATCTTCTCGACCACCTCCTGACCCGAACGGACGCGGCCGAAAATCGCGTGCTTCTGGTCGAGCCAGGAGGTCTTCGCCAAGGTAATGAAGAACTGGCTCCCGCCGGTGTTGGGGCCGGCGTTGGCCATCGAAACCACCCCCGGGCCATCGTGCCGGAGCTCCGGATGGAATTCGTCCGGGATCTCGTAGCCGGGACCGCCGGTGCCGTCGCCCTTGGGGCAGCCGGTCTGGACCATGAATCCCGGGATGACCCGATGGAAGGTGAGGCCGTTGTAGAATCCCTTGCGGACGAGGGTCAGGAAGTTCTCCGTGGTCTTGGGAGCACGGTCCCGGTAGAGCTCAATCTTCACGTCGCCCTGGGTCGTCCGGATAGTGGCCAGCGGGTTCGCCATGCGGCGGTCAACCCCACCGGCCC
>JBBYJM010000177.1:0-2997 GCA_043196275.1 Thermoplasmata archaeon | reverse complement strand
CTCGGGGCGCACGGTCGCCAACATCGCCGTCCAGTATGCGCCGAGGTCGATCGTCTACGACCCGTTGATCCGGGCCATGGCCGTGGCCGACTCGGCCTCCAACAATCTCACGATCCTGAACACGACTACGTTCGCGGTCACCCGGAACGTCTCCTCGGGCGGCAGCGACCCGGTCGCCGTCGCCTACGACCCGGTCGGCTCGAGCCTCGTGGTGCTCGACGCGGGGCCCGGGCGGCTGGTCCGGCTGAACGGCAGCAGTTTCGCCGAGGAGAACAACCAGAGCGGCTTCCCGAAGGGGTCGCCCCATACGCCGGGCCTCGCGGTCGACAACCGGACCGGGGCGATCCTGGTGGCCTCCTACTTTAGCGGCCCCTTCGGGAGCGGAGCCCTGACGATCCTCAATGCGACCCTGGTTGCCTGGGCCAACTACTCCCTCTCGGCGGTCCCCCAGGGGCTGGTCTGGGACCCGGCCCTCGGTCAGGTCGACATCGCCGAGCCGTCGGCCGGCCAGGTCGCGATCTGGCAGGGGAACTTCACCGTCGGCTTCCACGCGGTCGGATCGATCCCGGTCGGTGTCAACCCGACGGGGGCGGTCTACGTGCCGACCACCCATGAGGTCGTGATCCTGAACTCGGGCGGCCGGAACCTCTCGGTGATCGGCCGGGGGGCGCGGATCGGGACCGTCTGGGCGCCGATCCCGGAGTATCCGGTCGAGTTCCACGAGGTCGGGCTCCCCTCCGGCACCCCCTGGACGATCGACCTCAACGGGTCGCTCTACCGTACGACGAACGCGACGCAGACCGTCGAGCTCGCGAACGGGAGCTACCCGTACCGCTACCTTCCCATCGTCGGGGAGCAGCTCGTCGCCCCGGCGGCGGAGGGGACGGTCCGGGTCGCCGGCCTTCCCGGCGCGATCCTCGCGTCCGGATGGGCCGCGGGCGCGTCGCCCTCATCGGTCGCCTACGACCCCCAACAGGGGAGGCTCTACGTCACCGACCGGGCCAACGATTCGGTGACCTTCCTCAACGCGTCGACCGGTCAGGTCGAGGGCTCGGTCCGGGTGGGGACCCAGCCGGAGGCGATCGTCGACCTCGCCGGGCTGGGGCTCCTGGTCGTGGCGAACATGGGCTCCGACAACCTGACGGTGCTGAGCGCCGCCCACGGCACCGTCGTCGGCCCGCCCATCCCGGTGGGGCCCGACCCGCGCGCCCTGCTGTGGGACCCGTCGGCCGGTCTTCTCGTCGTCGCCGACTACGGAGGCTCCAACCTGACCCTCGTCAACGTGAGCCTCGGTCGGTCGGTGGGCTCGATCCCGGTCGGGCTCGACCCGGTGGCCCTCGCCCTCGACCCCGCGACCGGCGGGGTGTTCGCCGTCAACGCCGGTTCGGACAATGTGACCGGGGTCGACCCGTCGGCCCCGACCTCCGCCTCGGTCAATGTCCCGGTCGGGGCCAACCCGGACGGCATCGCCTTCGACCCGGCGACCGGGCAGTTCTGGGTCTCCGATTTCGGAGACGGCAACCTGACCCGGATCAACGGCTCCGCGCCGACGCTGCCCCCGATCAACCTCCCGATCGGGTCGTATCCGGGCGGGATCACCTACGACCCCGTCAACGGCTACCTCTACCTCACCCTCGGGGCCGACCGCCGGGTCGTGGCGATCGACGGCGGGAACGGCTCGATCGTCGCCTCCGATCTCTTCCCCTCGGCACCGGTCTCCTTCGTCACGTACCTCGCGGGCGACGGGAACCTCGCCGCCGTGAACTCGACGGGCGGCACCGTCGCGCTGATCAACGGGCTCGGACCCGTGAACGCGGTCTACGCTCCCTACACCTACGCGGTCGGCTTCGAGGCGGTCGGGCTGCCGGCCGGCGGCTCGTTCCTCCTCGAGTTCAACGGCACGGCCTATCCGAGCGACGGGCCCAGCCTCACCCTGACCGTCGGCAACGGTAGCTACGCCTACCGGGTCGTCCCGACTCCGGGCTGGTCGGCGTCGCCGGCCTCGGGGACGGTCACGGTCCAAGGGAGCGGCGTCCAGATCGGCCTCCTCTTCGCCCGGGTCGTCTACTCGGTGACGTTCACCGAGACCGGGCTCCCGTCGGGGACCAACTGGAGCGTCGTGGTCAACGGAACCCGTCTTTCGACCACCGGCCCCTCGCTCACCGGGTCGCTGCCGAACGGGAGCTATCCCTACCGAGTCGTCGGCGTCGCCGGATACTCGACCGCCGAGTACGCGGGCACGATCGCGGTCAACGACTCGGCGGTCACCGTGACCGTCCATTGGACTCCGGTCACCTATCCGGTGGTGGTCACCGTCCAGGGGCTCCCGAACGGGACCGTCTGGACGCTCCTCGTCAACGGTCAGCCGATCCTCGCCCACTCCTCGACCGTGACCCTGGAGCTCCCGAACGGTACCTACACCCTCGAGGCCGTGGCCCCGGCCGGCTACCGGCTGACGTCTCCCCTGGGGAACCTCACCGTCACCGGGTCGGCCCCCTCGGCGCCGGTGGTCGTCACCTTCGCCGCCCCCTCCTCGCCCGCCCCCGGCGTCCCGGTCGGGCTCTGGATCGCCCTGGGCGCCGGGGGGATCGCCGTCGCCGGGCTCGCCGCCTGGGGGATCTCCCGGCGGCGGTCGAAGCCCGGCCGACCCCGCGGACCGGGCCCGGCCCGGCCATAGGATTATCTGGCCCCCGAGCCATCGGTTTCCGTGCGCCGCAGTCTGGTCATCATCGCCGTCGTGCTGCTCGCCATCGGGGGACCGGCCGCGATCGTAGGGTATGTCCAGGGCACCGGCACGCGCCAAGCGGTCATCCCGGCCGGATCGGCCTTCGCGATCTCGCCGCGCGGCGTCTCCGGGGGAACCTTCTCGGCCTCCTGGTCGAACGCCCCGGCCGGGACCCACGTGTACATCGTGGACACGAACAGCAGCTGCTTCTCCCCGTCGGGGATCGTCGCCGAATCGACCGGCGCGAGCGGCACCGTCTCGGCGAGCCTGTC
>JBBYJM010000176.1:0-3020 GCA_043196275.1 Thermoplasmata archaeon | reverse complement strand
ATGGTGGTCCGTGCCTCCGACGGACTCTACTTCAGCCAGACGATGCGCGGCGAGCTGGTCGGGGGGATCTCGGTCCCGCACACCGAGGGGCTCGGCGCCGGCATGACCACCTCGGCCGGCTTTCTGGTCCGCTACGCCCGCGCCGTCCTCGGCCTCTACCCCGCCCTGCGGGACCTCCGGGTGCTGAGGGCCTGGTCCGGCTACTACGATGAGTCGCCCGACGGCCTTCCGATCCTCGGGGCCGATCCGTCGCTGCCCGGGCTGGTCCATGCCGCCGGCTTCGGCGGTCACGGCTTCATGCTCGCCCCGGCGATCGGCCGTCTGGTCGCGGCCGCCGCGCTCGGGGAGCGGACCGACGAGCTCGCCCCGTTCGCCCCGGGCCGGTTCGCCAATCCCTCCGCCCCGGTCCGGAACCGGGAGAAGCTGAGCCTCGGCTGAGGCGCCGCCCCTCGGCGAGGCTAAGGGCCGCCGACGATTCCGATCGAGCGTGAGCGACCCGTTCCCGTTCGAGCCGTTCCCGACCGGAGGGCTCCCGCCGGCCCCCAAGGGGCCGGATCCGGTCCCGGCGGCGGCGTTCCAGGCGGCGGTCGAAGGGAGCGACGCCTACCGGGGGCTCCGGGAGGCGCTCCAGGTCGACGAGGGGGTCCTGAGGCTCGGCAACCGGTTCCTGCCGGTCGGCCGGTACCGGGAGGTCGCCTTCCTGGCGCTCGGGGAGGCGGCCCACTCCCTGGCGCTCGGCGCCCTCACGACTCTGGGCAGCCGGGTGACCGCCGGCCTCGTCGCGGGACCCGAACCGCCCCCCGCCGACTTCCCGTTCCCCAGCCTCCGGGTCGGGCCCGGTGGGGAGGAAACCGCGGTCGACGAGGTCGGCCGGGCCGCGACCGAGCTTCTCGAGGCGCTCACCGAGCGGGATCTCTTCCTCCTCCTCCTCTCCTCGGGCGCGGTCACGACCCTCGCGGCCCCCCCGGCCGGCTTCGGGGCTTCGGCCTGGCAGGGGTGGCTCGGGGAGCTCGCCCGGGCGGGGGTGTCGGCCCGGGAGCAGGAGGAGGTCGTCCGGGTCGTGGCCGGGGGGTTGGTCGGGGGCCGGCTCGGCATGATCCCGACCCGGGGCGACCGGGCGGTCTTCGTGGTCGACCGGGGCCACGGCCCCGCCCTCCTCGGTGGTGGCCCGACCATTCCGATCGCCGCGGAGGAGCGGCTCAAGGTCCGCCAGCTCCTCCTTAGGCTCGGGCGGGTCGAGACGCTGCCGGCGTCGGCCCGGGAGCGGCTCGGACCGGTCGCCCCCGCATCGACGGTGGGGCCCTGGGACCGCCCGGTGGTGATCGCCCAGCCGTCCGATGCGGTCCGGTCGGCCGCCGACCGGCTCTTCGACCGGAAGTGGACGAGCCGGCTCATCGACCTCGAGCTCTCGGGCCCCCCCGAGGCGGCGGCGGCCCGGTTCGTCGAGGGGATGGAGGAGCTCCTCCGCAAGGAACCGCTCACCGCCGAGAGCCGGACCCGGGGGATCGCGGGGTTCGCCATGACCACCCTCGATGTCCCCGAGGGAGCGCCCGATGGACCGGCGATGGAGCGGTTCCTGGCCCAAGCGTACGGGCGGCTCCGCCGCCGGGAGATGACGATCGCCGTCGGCCGGACCGCCGGCGCCCCCGACCGGGCCCGCTATCCGGCCGGGGCCGTCGTCGGCCGGATCGGCGAGCCGGCCGAGGGGCTCTCGCCCGGTCGGCCCCGGCCATTGGCGATGCGCAGCGGCATCACCGATGTGGGGGCCCTCGTCGTGGGGCTGGTGCCCACCCCTTCCGCGGACTGACGCCCCGGGAACCCCGGGGGCCGGGTCGGTACGGTACGGATCCCGCCGCCCGTTCTCGGCACCGCCGCGCCGAAGCTCGGTCCCGGGACCTACCGGTCCCCGCTCCGTCCGGCGGATCTCGAGGACGGTCACCACCGCGGCGGCGACCAGGCCGGCCCGCCCGCCCGCGACCAGCGGCTCGAGGACAAGTCCCTCCTCGCGGAGGAACTCGGTCATTCAGTCGTCGTTGGCGTCGACCCAAGTTTCGCCTTCGTGGCGTTCGTTCGGCGGCTGACGCGGGCGATTGGGATCGCCGGTGGGCATGGCCTGGTCCTCGGAGGCGCAGGAACGGGCGACGCGGGGGTCACTCGGCGGCGACCGACCGCAGGAGGACCTGGAGCTCGTTGTACGAACTCCAGATGTGGTAGGGGCATCCGAGCTCGTAGAGGTCGGCGTGGTAGCGCGTGCGGTTCTTCTTCTCGAGCATCACCACGCTCCCCTCCTCCCCCCGATCCACAACGCCTTCCTCGGGGAGGAGGTGGACCGCCGTGGGGGTCAGGGTCTGTTCAAGGATGCAGTTGGTGAGGTATTCCACCTCGGCCGTGAGCCCGAGAAGGCGGCCTCCCTTGGGCCAGTAGAGCAGGAAACGGTTGACCTTCGACTCCGCGACGATGGTGCGGAAGAGCCGCATCTGGACCCGGTCCGAGGGACCCGGCCACTCTTCCATGACCGCGACCTTGAGGCCCTGGGCTCGGAGAAAGGCCGCGAAGGATCGGCGGACCTGAAGGGGCGAGGGCCCGCCGTGGGCGGGCGCGGCGTCGTGCTCGTGGAGCCACGCGGTGACCCAGGGGGGGACCGGCGTGTGGGGACACTCCCCCCACTCGGAAGGACCGAGGAGGAGCGACGACATCACGCCTCGAGCCACCTCGCGGTCGTGGCTCGAGGTAGGTCCGGAGCGCTCCTCCGCACGAGGGCGCGGAACTGGTCCAGGAACTGAAGCATCCGGGTCCCTTTGGGCGAGAGTTCCACGGCGACGCGGATCGATCTCCCCCGGGGGTGCTTCGCCCACCTCGCCCCCTTGGCGGCCCGCATCCACACCAAGTCGTAGAGCTCGAGGCCGTGAAGTGCGAGGCGAAAGCTCTCCGGGTGGATGTCGGCGGATCGGCGGACTTCCACCGGGTCGTGGGGCTTGCCGTCCCTCAGGTTCTCGAGGATGACGGGGGCGTGGGGGTTC
>JBBYJM010000175.1:0-3038 GCA_043196275.1 Thermoplasmata archaeon | reverse complement strand
AGGAGATCCTGAAGGGCGTCACCCTGACGTTGAAGAGCGGGGAGCTGACCGCGCTCATGGGACCGAACGGCTCGGGTAAAAGCACCCTCGCTTACGCACTCATGGGCCACCCGAAGTACAAGGTCACCTCCGGGGAGGCCCGGCTGGACGGAACCGACCTGCTGACCCTTCCCGTCGACCAACGTTCCAAGGCCGGCCTTTTCTTGGGCTTCCAGTACCCTCAGGAGGTCTCCGGGCTCTCGTTGTCCAAATTCCTTTGGACATCGTACATGCAGCGCCATACGGCGGAGACCGCCGACATGGCAGCGTTCGACCGGCAGCTCCAAGGTACCTTGGAGATGCTCGGGATGGAACCGTCCCTCCTCAAACGGTCGCTCAACGAAGGGTTTTCCGGCGGGGAAAAGAAGCGCAATGAGATTCTCCAGATGGGGATTCTCCAGCCCCACTTTGCCATCCTCGACGAACCCGACTCGGGACTCGACATTGACGCCGTCCGGGCGGTCGGCGAGACGGTCGCCAAGCTGCATAACCCCCAGACCGGCACGCTCGTCATCACCCACTATCAGCGGATCCTCAAGTACATCCGACCCGACCAGATCCACGTTATGGTCGACGGCGTCATCGCCCTCTCGGGCGGCCGGAGCCTCGCGGAGGAACTCGAGGCCAAGGGCTACGACTGGGTTCGGGTCGGCCTCGTGAGCCCGAGCTGAACCGCTCCCCGGGGATTCCGCGATGGACCTCGAGCGGATCCGGTCCGAGTTTCCCGTCCTCGGGCGCACCTTCCACGGAAAGCCTCTGGTCTACCTGGACTCCGCCGCGACCTCCCAGAAGCCCCGGTCGGTCATCGAGGCCGAGGCCCACTTCTATTCCCACGACAACGCCAACGTGAGGCGGGGCGTCTACGCCCTCAGCCAGGAGGCCGACGCGCGCTACGAGGCGGCTCGCGAGCATGTCGCCCGCTTCCTCGGCGCCGACTCGGCGGAGGAGATCGTTTTTCTCCGGGGAGCCACCGAGGCCCTCAACCTCGTGGCGTCGACCCTGGGGGAGTCCCGCCTCCGCCGGGGGGATCGAGTCGTCACGACGGTGATGGAGCATCACTCCAACATCGTCCCCTGGCATCGGCTGCGGGAGATCCGGGGAATCGACCTTCAGTTCGTGGAGATCACCGACGACGGGCGACTCCGCTCCGACGATTGGGACCGCCTGCTCGACCAGCCAACCCGGGTCGTGGCGGTCACCCAGGCGTCGAACGTGCTCGGAACCGTGAACCCGATTCGGGAGATCGCCGAGAAGGCCCATGAACGGGGGGCATTGGTGGTCGTGGATGCGGCCCAGTCGGCGCCCCATCTGCCGATCGACGTGAGCCGGCTGGGAGCCGACTTCGTCGCCTTCTCCGGGCACAAGATGCTCGGCCCCATGGGCATCGGCGTCCTCTGGGGCCGAGCGGAGCTCCTCCGTTCACTGCCGCCCTACATGGGGGGCGGCGAAATGATTCGCGAGGTCCACCAGCAATCGGTCAGCTTTGCCGACCCCCCGGCGCGCTTCGAGGCCGGCACCCCGAACGTCGCGGGAGCCGTCGGTTTGGACGCGGCCCTGAGCTACCTGGAACAACTGGGCTGGGAGTCGATCGCCGACCACGAACGGGCCCTCTACCAGCAGGCGCGTCGGGAGCTCGCCGAGCGGCTCGGTGAGTCGATCCATATCTTTGGCCCCGACATCCCCGAGCATCGACTGGGTCTGCTCTCGTTCGCTCTGGAAGGGGTCCATCCCCACGATATCGCGAGCCTCCTGGATGCCGATGGGATCGCGGTCCGGGCCGGCCACCACTGCGCCCAGCCCCTGATGGAGCGCCTGCGCGTGCCGGCCCTCGCCCGAGCGAGCCCCTACATCTACACCACCCCGGACGAAATCCACGCCTTCGTCGAATCCCTGGTCCGCATCCGGACCCTGTTCGCTCGGTAGCGATGGGTCGGACCCGCCGGCACGGAAGCTGTCGCGTACCGAGAGACCGTTGATTTAAATACACCGGTGTGGTGGAATCCACTGAGGCACCCATGGCACAGACCGCACCGGCAATCACTCCGCTGGACTATACCCGCTACGACTTCAAGAATCCGGAGACCTACCGCGTCCGGATTCCGAAGGGGCTCAGCGTGGAGGTCGTCGAGAAGATCTCCGACCTCAAGAAAGAGCCGGAGTGGATGCGGGAGTATAGGCTCCGGGCCTACAAACACTTTGTCGAACGGCCGATGCCCGACTGGGGGCCGAGCCTCGAGGAGATTGATTTCGACGCGTTCACCTATTTTGCCGACCCGATGGGCGAGGACCGGCCGAAGCAGAGCTGGGAGGACCTGCCGGCCGACATCAAGAACACCTTCGACCGCCTCGGGATCCCGAAGGCCGAGCGCGACTACTTTGGCGGGGTCGGTGCACAGTACGACAGCGGGACCGTCTACCACAAGATCCGGGAGGACCTTACCGCGAAGGGGATCATCTTCTGCGACACCGACACGGCGGTTCGGGAACACCCCGAATTGCTGCGGAAGTACTTCGGCAAGACCATTCCGTACAACGACAACAAGTTCGCGGCCCTCAACAGCGCCGTCTGGTCGGGCGGCAGTTTTGTCTACATCCCGCCCGGTGTCGATGCGGGGATTCCGCTCCAGGCCTACTTCCGGATCAATGCCAAGAACGTCGGCCAGTTCGAGCGGACCTTGATCATCGCCGACAAGGGGGCGAAGGTCCACTACATCGAAGGCTGCACGGCACCGATCTACTCGACCGACTCGCTCCACGCGGCCGTGGTGGAGGTCGTGGCTGAGCCGTACGCCAAGATCCGATACACGACCGTACAGAACTGGTCGAAGAACGTCTACAACCTCGTGACCAAGCGGGCCGCCGCCTACGAGAACGCCCTGGTGGAGTGGGTCGACGGCAACATGGGCTCCAAGGTGACCATGAAGTACCCGAGCGTCTACCTCAAGGGCCGCGGCGCCCGGGCCGACATCCTGTCGGTGGCGTTTGCCTCGGCCGGGCAG
>JBBYJM010000174.1:0-3065 GCA_043196275.1 Thermoplasmata archaeon | reverse complement strand
TGGGCTACTTCACCAAGTTCGGGGACGGGGGCGCCGATCTGCTGCCCCTCGGCCACCTGTACAAGACGCAGGTCCGGGCCCTCGCCCGTTCGCTCGGCTTGCCCGCGGCGATCCAGGAACGGGCCCCGACGGCGGGCCTCTGGGAGGGCCAGACCGACGAGGGCGAACTCGGGCTCCCCTACGCCCGGCTGGACCCGATCCTGGTCGGATTGGCCCGAGGGCTCTCCCCGGCCGAGATCTCCCGACGGACCGGCGCTGCCCCCACCGAGGTCCGGTCGGTGGACGACCGGGTCCGACGGCACCGCCATAAGCGGCTCTTGCCCCCGATCCCGGCCTGAGCCGACAGCGTCGCACAACCTTTTACCCTCGACCGGCTGCTTGGGACCGTCCGAATTTCGGCTTCGACTCCATGGATCGCGCAACCTACCAAAGGCTCTACGATGCCCTGGCGACTCTCGACGAAGTCCGTCGCCTCACTCAGGAGGAGCACTGGGACGAGGAACTCCTCTTCGTCATCCACACTCACCGGGTGACTCGGGACGCGACCCGTCGGTTCTATGTCGTCAAGCGGCAGGTCCCCAAGCTCGCGGCGCAGTACCGGCGCGGCCGAACGATCCTCGATATCGCCCGCGAGTGGAAGTTCCCTCCGGTCCTGATGGGTCAGATCCTGCTCGGCGAACTCGGAGTGCCGCGGAAGAAGGTCTGGCAGGCGTTCCTCCACCCGGACCAGGTCCCCGACCCCCGGATGCGGAGCGAGGTCGAAGCGCTGCTGGCGGCCGACATGATCTACTCCCCCCACGGCATGGAGCTGCAGCGGGAGCGAGGACGCCGCGGGGAGGACCGGCTCCATCAGTGGCTCGACCGTCATGGGATCAGCTATCGGACCGAGGAGGACCTCCGCGGCAAGTTCGCCAAGACCCCGGACGCCCTGCTCGATTCGCCGATCGTCTTTCTCGGCCAGAAGCTCAGCTGGATCGAGTCGAAGGCGAACTTCGGAGACGACGTGGAGCTCCGAAAGAATCTCAAGCGCCAGCTGGGCCCGTATACCGAACTCTTCGGGGAGGGAGCGGTGGTCTACTGGTACGGGTTCGTCGAAGGCGCCGAATCGCCCCCGGGCGTCCTCCTCTGGGACGGCCCGATGATCGAGGGGCTTACACCGACGGTACTACCGAAGACCGGGGCCGCTCGACCTGATCCCCCGTCGTAAGGTCCCGGACGAGCACGACGCCCCGCTCGAATTCGCGCGGGCCGAGCAGGACCGCCTTTCGGGCCCGGCGACCCGCCTCCTTGAGCTGGCGGGCCACTGACCGGCCCATCAGGTCGAGGTCGACCGACCGGCCGGCGGCCCGGAGTTCGGCCGTGAGCCGGATCGCCTCCGTCCTCAACTCCGGGGCCATGGCCACCACATACAGGTCCAGAGGCGGCTCGCCCTCCGGCCAGCGACCGGCCGCCCGCAACATCTGCTCGAGGGTCTGGTCGCCGATCGCGAGACCGACCGCCGGGGTCGGAGGTCCGCCAAACAGTTCCACCAAGGCATCGTAGCGACCGCCGCCGAAGAGCGCCCGGCCGTCGCCGGTTCGGGCGAACGCCTCGAAGACGGAGGAGGTGTAGTAGGCCAGGCCCCGGACGACCGTCGGGTCGAACACCCAACGGTCCCCGAGGCCGGCCGCATCGGCGAGTGCCCCCATCCGTCGGAGCCGATCGATACCGGCTTGGGCCGCGGGATCGAGCCCCCAACCCTGAAGGCGGTCGAAAAAGGCCGGGAGGGCGGAGGCCGGAAGGCCACTTCCCACTGAGGCAAAGAGCTCGCTCAATTGGCGGGCTCGGTCGCTCGACAGGCCGGACGCCTCCAGCTCCCGGAGGAAGGCCGACCCGTCCATCTTGCGGAACTGATCGACGGCCCGGAAGAAGCGTGCGGTTTCCCGGGCCCCGAGGGCTCGCCCGATCCCCTCCGCGAGAGCCCGATCGTTGACCCGGAACGCGTACAGTCTCTCGGCGCCGGCGGCGTCGAGGACCAACCCCGCGGCGGCGAGCAGTTCGATCTCGGCGTCCAGGCCCCCGACGCCCAAGATATCGAGATTGAACTGGAGGAACTCCCGGGTCCGGCCGGCCTGCGGCTCCTCGTAGCGCCAGAGGCGAGCGACCGTGAACCACTTGACCGGCAGGGGCTCGGCGGCGGCCCGTTCGGCAAAGATCCGAGCGAGCGAGGGGGTGGTCTCGGGGGTCAGGGCCACCTCCCGGTCCCCCTTGTCGCGGAACGCCCAGACCTGGCTCGCAATTTCGTCTCCGCTCTTCTCCCGGTAGAGGTCCAGCGGCTCCACGCTCGGGGTCTCGAGCTCCTGGAATCCGGCCCGACGGGCCGCGGAACGCATCCGGTGGCGGATCTCCGACCGGGCCCCGGCCGACGGCGGCGGATAATCCCGGAACCCTCGCAACGGTTGGGGCGCCATCACCCGGCCACCCGGCCCGGGTATTTACCAGCCCGCGGGGGGCGTTCCCGCGCTGCGGGGGAAGCCCGGGGAACGGATCACCGGGCGGTAGGTGGGATCGGCCGACATCGCCCGGAGGCGGCGGATGCGCTCCTCTATGGGGGGGTGCGTCGAGAACAGCCGGGCGATGCTGCCCCCCCGGAACGGGTTCACAATGTAGAGGCCGGCGTGGGCCGGTGAGCCCACGTTGATGGGGCGAGCCTGATTGGACCGTTCGAGCTTCTCGAGGGCGTCGGCGAGGGCGGCCGGATCGCCGAGCCGTTGAGCGCCCACCTCGTCGGCCCGAAGCTCCCGGGACCGAGAGATCGCGAGCTGTACGAGGATCGCCGCAATCGGGGCGGTCACGACGGCCAGGATCAGGACCAGGGGGTTGACGCCAGACCGGCCGGAGCCGCTCCCCCCGAAGAACATGGAAAAGAAAACCATCTGGGCGGCGTAGCTGATGGCGCCGGCCAGGGTCGCCGCAAAGGTCATGACCAAAATGTCACGGTCCTTGATGTGGGCCATCTCGTGGGCCAGCACCGCGGTGAGCTCCCGGTCGTTCATGGTCCTCAGGAGCCCCTCGGTGACCGCGAT
>JBBYJM010000173.1:0-3072 GCA_043196275.1 Thermoplasmata archaeon | reverse complement strand
GTCCTGCAGACCCGACCCAACATCCCCGAACTCCTCAGGCTCATCGATCGGTACCGGCCGACGCAGCTGCCGGGGGTCCCGGCGCTCTACCAGGCCATCAACCTGCACCCGGAGGTCAGGCGACACAACCTTCGGTCGATCTCGGTCTGCATCTCCGGCTCCGCGCCGCTGCTCGCCGCCACGGCCCGGCGCTTCGAGGAGTTGACCGGGGCCGCGGTCGTCGAGGGCTACGGGCTCACCGAAGCGTCGCCCGTGACCCATGCGAACCCCATCGACGGGGAGCACCGTGCCGGATCGGTCGGCCTTCCGATGCCCGGCACCGACCAGCGGATCGTCGACCCGGGGACCGGACGGACCCTTTCGGCGCCCGGAGCGGTCGGAGAACTCTGGGTCCGCGGGCCCCAGGTGATGGCGGGCTACTACCGTCGGCCCGAGGAGTCCGCCGAGGTCCTGGTCGACGGCTGGCTGAGGACCGGGGACGCGGCCCAGGTCGACGCCGACGGCTTCGCCTACATCGTTGACCGGCTCAAGGACATGATCAACGTCGGGGGACTGAAGGTCTACCCCCGGGAGGTCGAGGAGGCGCTCTCGACCCACCCCGCGGTCGCTGAGGCGGCGGTGGTCGGCCTGCCGGATCCCGCCCACGGTGAAGTGGTGGCGGCCGTGGTCGTCCGCCGTCCCCAGTCGACCGTCACCGCCGAGGAGCTGATCGAGCATGTCCGCGGCCGGATCGCCCACTACAAGGCGCCCCGCCGCGTGGAGTTTCGGGAGGCGCTCCCCCGCACCGGAGTCCAGAAGGTGCTGCGCCGGACCCTTCGGGAGGAACTCCTCAACTCCCCTCCGGCGTAACCCGGAGCCGGCCCGGGAGCTTCAGAGCCCCCGACTGAGCAGATCCCGCGCGATCACCAGCCGCTGGATCTCGTTGGTGCCTTCGAAGATCTCGGTGATCCGCTGGTCGCGGTAGGCCCGCTCGATCGGCGTTCCCCGGATATACCCGAGGCCGCCGTGGATCTGCAGCGCCGCATCGATGACTTCGCCGGACCATTCGGAGGCCAGGCACTTGACGATCGACGCCTCCCGGGTCTTCTCGGCCCGCGCCCCGCGGGGCCAGGCCCCCGGATCGGTCCCGAGTTCATCCTGGTGCTGGGCGGCGTGGTAGACCAGGTAGCGGAGCGCCTGGATCTTCATCGCCATGTCGGCGAGCTTGAACTGGATCGCCTCGTAGTCGCTGAGCGGATGGCCGAACTGGCTGCGGTTCTGGGCGAATTCGAGCGCCTGGCGGGCGGCCGCCTCCATCCCCCCGAGGGACGCGGCCCCGAGCGAGACCCGGCCGACATCGAGGGCGGTCATCGCCACAAGGAAGCCCTTGCCGACCCCCCCCAGGACCGCCTCCGGTCCCACCTCCACCCGGTCGAGGATGAGCTCGGCGGTGGAGGTTCCGTGCAGGCCCATCTTCTTCTCGCACCGACCCACCTTGAAGCCGGCGCTGTCCGTATCGACCAGGAAGGCCGTCACCCCGCCGTTCGGGCCCCGGGCCGGATCGTTCGCCGCCATCACCACGACCGTGTCGGCCTCCCGGCCGTTGGAGACGTAGATCTTGGTGCCTTCGAGGACCCACCCGTCCCCGTGCGGGGTCGCGGAGGTGTGGACCGACCCCGAATCACTCCCGGATCCCGGTTCGGTCAGGCTGTAGGCCAGAAGCCGTTCACCGCGAGCGGCCGGCACGAGCCAGCGGCGCTTCTGCTCCTCCGTGCCGTAGTACAGGAGCGGGGTCGTTCCGAGGGAGGTGTGCGCGCCGACGATCGTGCCGTGGGAGGCGTCGATCCGGCCGAGCTCCTCGAGAAAGATGCAGTACCCGACCTTCCCGAGCCCGAGGCCCCCGTACTCCTCCGGAATCGGGATCCCGAAGTAGCCCTCCGCCCGAAGCCGGGCGATCGACTGCGTCGGAAACTCCTCGCGCTCGTCCATCTCGGCGACGACGGGGGCGACCTCCCTTTCCAGGAAGGTGCGGGCGGCCTGACGGAACGCCTCCTGGTCGGGGGTGAAGGAGAATTCGATCGGCATCGTCAGGCTCCAGTGAACTTCGGGGGCCGGTGCTCGGCGAAAGCGCGAATCCCTTCCCCCAGGTCGCGGCTCGGCGCCACCTCTTGGGCGAACAGTTCCGACTCCCTCCGGAGGCCGTCCGCCAGGGGTCGTTCGATGCCCTCCCGGAGCGCGCGCTTGGCCGCACGGACGGCCCGAGGCGCGCGTTGGCCGATGGTGTGCGCCCAGTCCCGCGCCGCGCGGAGCTCCTGCCCGGCCGGCACCGTCTTGTTGACCAATCCGACCCTCAACGCCTCCGCCGCCGGGACCATCGCCCCCGTGAAGATCATCTCCTCCGCCTTCGCCCGACCGACGACCCGGGGCAGCCGCTGGGTTCCGCCGTAGGCCGGCATGAGGCCGTACTGGACCTCGGGGGCCCCGAACTTCGCCGACTCCCCGGCGATCCGCAGGTCGCAGGAGAGGGCCAGCTCGAGTCCCCCGCCGACGGCGAGCCCGTTGACGGCGGCGATGGTGGGAACCGGGAGGTTGGCGAGCCGGTCGAAGGTTTCGTGCACCCGCCGTACGAGGGGCAGCGCCTGGGCCGGATCGAGGGTGGCCATCTCCTTGAGATCGGCGCCGGCGCTAAAGTAGGCGCCGTCACCGGTGACGACGACGCACCGGACCGTCGGCGTGGACTCCAACCGGGAGAGCTCCCGGGCAAGTCCTTCGAGGACCCCCTGGGAGAGTGCGTTCACCGGGGGGTGGCGCAGCACCAGGATCTCGACACCGTCCTCCTCCGTCTTGCCCACCCAGAACTCTTCCGCGCCCATTGTCGCCCCTAGGGGCAGAGTTCGGGCAGGCTCTTAACCCGGGCGGCGGGCGCCCCCGCGCACCGTCATATAATGCAGGCGGGTCGCGTGCCCATGGAACGACCGACCACCTTTGCGGATGCCCGGGCCGAGCGGGAGGAGGCCCAGTTCGTCGTGCTGGGCGTCCCGTTCGACCGGACCACGTCGTTCCGGCCGGGCGCCCGCTTTGGTCCCGACTCGA
>JBBYJM010000172.1:0-3072 GCA_043196275.1 Thermoplasmata archaeon | reverse complement strand
GCGTCGGCGAGGTCATGGGCGTCGGCGCCTCGTTCCCCGAGGCCCTCCTCAAGGCGTACCGGATGAGCGATCCCCGGGCCGAACTCCTGCCCCCCTCCGAGGTCCGGCCCCGGGCCGACATCCTCGCCGACCTGGCCGGCCCGACGCCGGACATCCTCTACAAGGTCCTGGAGGCCCTCCGGGCCGGAGTCGATCCCGAGGAGATCGCCCGGATCACCTACATCGACCGATGGTTCATTGACGAACTCCACCGGGTCGAGCGGATGCAGCGCCGGCTCTCGGAGGGCCCCGACACGCTCACCGCCGAACGGTTCCGGGAGGCGAAGGAGCTCGGCTTCTCGGACCGGGGCATCGCCCGGGCGATCCGACTCGACGAGGAGGAGGTCCGGCGCCGACGGCTCGCCCTCGGGCTGCGCCCGCGCATCCGCATGATCGACACCCTCGCGGGGGAGTGGCCGTCGAAGACCAACTACCTCTACCTGACCTACCGCGCCGATGCCGACGATGTCGCCCCGGTCGCCCCCGGCTCGGTCCTGGTGCTCGGGGCCGGCCCGTACCGGATCGGCTCGAGCGTCGAATTCGACTGGTCGACGATGAACCTTGTCGACAGCCTCCGGGCGGAGGGGGTCCCGAAGGTGGCGGTGCTCAACTCCAACCCCGAAACGGTCTCCACCGACTACGACCGGTCCGACCGGCTCTACTTCGAGGAGATCACCCTGGAGCGGGTCCGGGACATCTTCGAGTTCGAGCAGTTCGCGGGGGTGGTCACCGGTGTCGGGAGCCAGGTCGCCCAGAACCTGACCCCGCTCCTCGACGCCTGCCACATCCCGATCCTCGGGACCGCCTCCGCCTCGATCGACGCGGCCGAGGACCGGGCCCAGTTCGCCCGGCTCCTCGAGGAGCTCGCGATCCCCCAACCGGCCTGGCGGGCCTTCACGACGATCGAGCAGGCGAGCGAGTTCGCCGACCTGGTCGGCTATCCGGTCCTCGTCCGGCCCTCCTACGTGCTGAGCGGGCAGGCGATGCGGGTCATCTCGGCCCGCGCCGACCTGGCCCGATTCCTCCACGACGCCGCCCGGGTCTCACCGCAGCACCCCGTGGTGATCACCAAGTTCGTCGAGGGAGCCGATGAGGTCGAGCTCGATGCGATCTCCGACGGGGAGCGGATCCTGGTCGGCGGCATCCTGGAGCACGTCGAGCGGGCCGGGGTCCATTCGGGCGATGCGATCTTCTGCCTGCCGCCCCGGCACACGCCGCCCGAGGTCCAGGCGAAGCTGGTCGACGCCGCCGACCGGATCGCCCGCCGCCTCCGGATCCGGGGGCCGTTCAACGTCCAGTTCCTGGTCCGGGACGGGCAGTACCAGATCATCGAGGTCAACCTGCGGGCGAGCCGGTCGCTGCCGTTCCTCACCAAGGCGACCCAGGTCCCGCTGCTGCGGGAGGCGGCCCGGGCGATGCTCGGACGCCCGCTGACCCGGGACGGGCTCGCCCCGCTCCCCCCGCACCGCTGGGGGGTCAAGGTGCCGCAGTTCTCCTTCCTCCAGCTATCCGGCTCCGATCCGCTCCTCGGGGTCGAGATGCAGTCGACCGGCGAGGTCGCCTGCTTCGGCCCGACCTTCAGCGACGCGCTGGTGAAGGCACTCGTCGCGACCGGTGTCCCCATCGCCCCGCGGCACGGGACCGCCTTCGTGAGCGTCGGCGGCGTCCGGCTCAAGGAGGAACTGCTCCCCGTCGCCCGGCGGATCCGGGAGTACGGGATGCGGCTCGCCGCGACCGAGGACACGGCCGCCTACCTGAAAGAGCATGGGATCCGGCACGTACGGGTCCTCCACAAGGTGAGCGAACCGGACCGGCAGCCCAACGTGCTCACCTCGCTCGACCAGGGGCAGATCGACCTGCTCCTCAACGTCCCGTCCAGCCTGACGCAGTCGAAGTTCGAGCGGATGCTCGAAGACGAGTACATCCTGCGGCGTCGCTGTGTCGAACTCGGCATTCCCCTCTTCACCTCCCTCGAGGCGTTCGCGGCGTACGTCGACGGGGTCCGGTGGCTCGAGAGCCACCCGGTCACGGTCGAGGCGCTCTACGGCAGCGACGAGGCGGGAGGGGTGCTCCCGTCCCCGCGCAGCATCCCGATGAGCCGCCGGCGCCGGGCGTCACGCCGCCGCCGTCGGCGGGGCAACACCCCCCTGGCATCGGCGTCCTCCGCGCCGACGTGACGAACGGCCACGACCCTTCGACCGGTTCAGGCTTCGCTCGACGTCAGCACGGAGGCGTGAAGCCCCCGCCGAATCCGCTCCGCGAGTGGATCGGGGCTACTCCGAACGGATCTTCGAGACCGACAGGTCTCGATCGCTCCTTCGACCCCCACCGCGGTGGCTCGGTCCCTAGGGATCGGACCCTTCCCGGAGGCGTCCGGGAACCTCTCCGCCCTCTTCCGTCACGCGAGCGGGAGCGGTCGGAGATCCGGCAGCAGGGAAAGAGTGAGGCTCGAAGCCCGCCATTGGGTCGCCTTCAACGCGTCGGCGCCCGGATCCGGGCGATGAAGCTCGAGAGCGCGGAGTCGAAGGCATCCGGACGGGACAGGTTCAGGAGGTGATCGGCGCCAGGGACCATCTCGACCCGGGCCCCCGCGATCCCGCGGGCCAGGAAGTTGGCGAGATGCGGCATCGCCGGGTTGTCGCGGTCCCCGACCAAGATATGGGTCGGCGTTCGGATCTCGCTCAGCCGCTCCGCGGCCGGCCCGCCCTCCGACCGCTCGTGCCGGCCGGAGCGGTCTTCGAAGACCTCCGGGGCGTTCTCTCGGACCATGGTCCGGAACAGCTCGAGTGAACTCCCCGTCACCGCGGAGGCCCACAACTGGCGCAGGTGCTCCGTCGCCTGCTCGAGATTCCCGGCCGACCAGGCCTCCGAGGCCGCTTTGGAGAGCGTCTCGTCCCGCTCGAATGTGGCCCGGCCCCCCGGGACATGGGCATAGTCCATCCCCGAGTATCCGGGGGCGATGAGGAGGAGGCCGCCCACCCTCTCAGGATGGGCCAAGGCAAAGTCGAGGGCGATCTTCCCTCCCATGCTGGG
>JBBYJM010000171.1:0-3081 GCA_043196275.1 Thermoplasmata archaeon | reverse complement strand
CCCCCTGGCCGGCGGTGAGCCCGCTCGGCTTGATCACGAAGGGCTGGGGAAAGCCGGCGAGCGCTGGGTCGACCTCCTCGATCCGGGTGAGGATCTGGAACTTGGGCTGGGGGCCCAAGTGGTGCCGGTCGACCAGCTCCCGGCAGAATCGCTTCGACCATTCGATCTCGGCGGCCGCCTTCGACGGGCCGACGGTCGGGATCTCGGCGGCGCGCAGCGCGTCGCTGACCCCGTGGGCCAGCGGAGCCTCCGGTCCGATGACGGCGAGCTCGGCCCGGTGGCGCCGGGCGAAGGCGACGACCGCCGCCGGATCGGTGGGATCGAGACGCCCCGACTGGCGGGCGAGCCGTTCGAGGCCGGGGTTCACGTTCGGAGAAGCGACGAGAAGTTCGGCTCCCGATCGGTCGAGCGCGGCCGCGATGGCGTGCTCCCTGGCGCCTCCCCCGACGACGAGCACCCGCATGGTCCTGAACCCCTCGGGAGGAGGAGACCCGGGTTATATGGCCGTCGGCCGGGCGCCCACCCGAGGCCGGGCTACGGGGGGGCGGGGCGGAGCGTCGGGGCGTAGGCCGGCAGCCGCAGGAGCCGGATCCCGACCAGGATCTCCCAGAGCAGGAGGGGCGCGACGATGAGCCGTTCCATGCCGCCCGGGCCGAGCGGGCCGACGAGGCCGCGCAGGTCGAGGAGGAGCGCGACCAGGGTGATCACCCCCGAGAGCGCGGTGTACAGCCGGAAGCCGTCCCACCGTGTGTCCCGGGTCATCGCGAGCGGGAGCAGGAGGAGCCCGAGACCCCCGGCGAGGAAGACGACGAGCGCGGCCACGCCGTGGACGGTGCCCTGGACGTTCTCGGGAACCGCCCCGACCCCGATGGCCCCGAGGCTCGCGATCGATAGGAGGCCGAGCGCGACCAGGCGGCGACCGCCCGGATGGAACGCGCTCCAGAGCAGGGCGAAGCCGACGACCGACAGGAGGCCGAGGAGGAGGATCGATCCGTTGAAGAGCACGGCCAAAGGGGAGTGGGCGGTGTTGCCGAGGGCGCTGATGGTGCGAGCCGTCGGGCTGTAGCCGGGGTAGCGGAGCTCGGGGATTAGCATCCCGACGAAGATGAACTGGAGGCTCCCGATCAAAAGGAGGGCGGCCCCCCGACGGGCCGGTCGGGGGAGCAAGGGTCCCCGGCGTTCCCGCATCGTTCCGCTCAATCCCGCCCTCCGTCGACCATCGTCTCTCCCGACCGGGGCGGGCCGGCTATAAAGCCCTCGCCTTCACGGGAAACGACGGGGCCGAAGCGGACGCCCTCGGCCGCCAGCCTTAAGAACCGAACGTTCGTGCGCCGGCTCCGGTCCCGAGCGATGGAGATCCGTGTCGTAGAACGGGAGTCCGACCAGCTGAGGTTGGAGTTTCCCCGAGGGGAGGAGACCCTGCTCATCCCGCTGGTCGAAGCGCTCCAGCAGGAGGAGAAGGTGGTCGAGGCCCGGTACTTCCTCGGCCACCCGTCCCTCGACCGGCCCTCCCTCTACCTCCGCACCAAGGGCGAGAAGCCCCAGCAGCTTCTGAAGCGGGTCCTCAAGGAGCTGGCCGACAGCTACGGCGACCTCCTCCAGGACTTCGACAAGAAGGCCGACAAGATCAAGGCCTAGCGGGGCCGGCCGATGCTGAAGGAGTGCGCTCAGCACGGGTACTTCCGAGCCGACCTCTGCCCGGTCTGCGGCCAGTCCGGCCGGGTCCTCCTGAACGACCGGGAGCTCGACCACCTGGGCCGGGTGCTCACCGGCATCCTCCGGCACTTCCCCGACCGCTACGGGCTCACCATGGACCCGCACGGCTGGATCCCCCTCGCCGAGATCGCCCGGGCGATCGGGCAGCGGCACCGCGGCTACCCGTGGCTCCGCGCCCACCACCTCGTCGCGATCGCCGAGACCGACGCCAAGGGCCGCTATGAGGTGCGGGGCGACCGGATCCGGGCCACCTACGGCCACACCGTCGAGGTCGACCTTGATCTCCCGACCGACGAGATCCCCGACCGGCTCTACTTCCCGGTGACCGAGGAGGAGGCCGCCCTGGTCCTCGAGGTCGGCCTGAAGCCGGTCGACCGCAAGCGGGTCCACCTCTCGAAGACCCACGCCGACGCCGCGGCCGCCGGGTCGGTCCGGTCCCCGAACCCGGTGATCCTCGAGATCGACACCGTCGCCGCCCGGTCGAGCGGCCTCGTCATCCTGCGCGCCGGCCGGACCGTCTTCCTGACCGACGCGGTCCCACCGGAGTTCCTGCGCCGGGCCGACGCCTCCGGGGCCCCCTCCGGCCCGTAGGCCGCGCCCGAACGCTCAGTCGAAGACGACGTTGGTGTTGTACTGCGTCGTGTAGTAGACCACGAGCGTGAGCCCGCTCGACGAGGGGTAGCCGTTGGTGAAGACGAAGTAGAAGTTGGAGGTGTACGGCGCCGAGAAGATGATCCGGCCGTCGCTGGTCGGCGTTATGTTCATCTGGTCGGAGGTCGCGACGCCGCGCAGGAAGCTCGCGTACTGCGACTCGTTGTAGACGGTCATGCCGAGGAGCGCCCCGGGAGGGGTCATCACCGTGAAGTTGCCGATGACGTAGTCCTCCCCGGAGATCTCGCCCGAGAGCACCGAGAAGTTGCCCGGGGCGATCGTCATCGTCCCGCTGGTCGTGAGCGGGTCCGGGGTCGCCGGCTGCCCCTGGATCACCACCGTCGCGAGGACGTAGGTGAGCGCAATGATGCCGACCGCGACGATGAGCGCGCGGCCGAAGTGGAGGAAGCGGACCCGCTGCCGGGTCCGGCGGGGCTCCTGGCCCATCTCGCCCGACCGGATCGGGTGATCGGTCCCGCAGATCGGGCAGATCTGGGCGTCGGCCGGCACGGCGACCGCGCAGAACCGGCAGTTGCCCCAGGCCTTCGGATCGGCGGCCAACCTTAGGGACCCCCCGTGGACCGACCCCTCGGGGGGACTTTGGCGTTTCGTACGTACTCGGAGCCGTGCTACGGCTTCTTCCGGGGGGCGCCCAGGTTCACGCTGACGTTCTTGGTCCGCAGGTAGCTCTCCAGGGCGTGCCGGCCCTGCTCG
>JBBYJM010000170.1:0-3083 GCA_043196275.1 Thermoplasmata archaeon | reverse complement strand
GGAAAGACGTACCCGACGAGCTGGACGGGGAGGGGCAGCGCCGAGGAGGAGAAGTTGACCCCAGAAACGATGAGGCCGATGAAGAGGAAGATGTTCCCCAGGACGGTCGAGGAGCGCAGGTAGAGGGCGACGCCTCCGAGGAGCAGCCCGAACCCCACCATCGCAAAGGCGGACAGCACAACCGAAACCGCGAGGAACGGGAGCGACCCCACGGCGATCTGGACCCCGAAGAAGAGGACGGCGTACACCAGCCCGACCGTGACCGTCGCCAGGGAGATCAGGATGGGGATCAGGCCCCGTCCCACGTACATCGGGAACCGGGGCGCCGGAGAGACCAGGAGGTGCTCCATCGTCCCCTGCTCCTTCTCGCTGTCGGTGGTCTGGCAGACCGAAAAGATGCTCGGGTAGGTCACCGTGGCCACCGCATTGCCCACCGCCACGAAGGCGATCTCGTTGGCTCCGCCGTTCCCGAGCTGGACCGTGAGGGCGAAGAAGAGGATCTGCATGAGCGGAATCACGAAGATCGTCCCCAGGACGAAGTCGATCCGCATGAACCCAAGGGTCGTGCGCGGGGAAAGGATCGCATTGGTCCAGAAGTTCCGCCAGAAGGTCGGGCGGCTTCGGATGACGGCGGAGGCCTCAGTAGTCGCCAAGCGTCCCGACCTCCAGCACATGCCGTTCGACGCGATGGAAGATGAGGCCGGCCAGCACGAGATACGCCGTCATCGTCGCCACCGCGCCGACCAGATCCCAGCCGAAGCCCCACGCGAAGCCCTGGTACCCCGGGATCGATCCGTAACGCAGGGCATCGAGCGCCCAGGTCGGGGGAAAGACCAGCGAGACCGGGTTGGTCCACCAGGGAAGGAAGATCACCGGGAACATGCACCCGGTGCCGACATAGAAGGCGAACTCGCCGATGTTCTGGATGAACCCGGCGAAGCGAGTGTAGACGTACACGGCGGAGAGGATCACCCCGACACTCGCGAGGGTGACCATCACGAAGAGGAACAGGACAACGAAGAGGAGCGGGTTGACCACGGCCGGGAGCTGCCCCGATTCGGCCACGACCACGCCGTAGACAATGGCGCCCCCCACGAGCCCCGAAACCACGTTCCAGAGGATCCGCCCCAGGACGACGTAGATGTACGGCGTGGGCGCCTGCAAGGTGGGCTCGAGAGTGCCAAAGACCCGGTCCTGGCCGGTGGCCCAGCCGCTGCCGTACAGGGTCTGGCCCCACATGCTCATCATCCCGGCGCCGAGGATCGCGTAGACGAGGAAGTAGGGGCCCGACCCGAGGACCAACTGGTAGGCCACAATCCCGAAGATGACCGGGGCGATCATCGACGGGATCAGCCACTGGGGGTCGGCGACGAACTGGAGGACCGAAAGCCGAACCGACGCGGCGGTCGACCGGAAGCGGGAGACGGTGAGGGGCGTCGCGGGAGCGTTCATGATGCCTCCTCCTCGACCAGGTCAAGGTAGACATCCTCCAGGACGGTCCGGCGTTCCCGGACCGTCAGGTCGGGGTGGGCCGCACCGAGGGCCGCGCGGACCGATCCGGCATTCAGCTCGGAGCTGTTGCTCCTCAGCGTCAGCCGCAGGCGCGGCCCGAACTCCTCGCTTAGGATCCGGCCCACGCCGGGAAGCTGGCGGAGCCGTTCGATCTCGGAGTCCTCGAAGCCGTACGCCTCCACTTCGACCGTGGTGTCTCCACCCACCAGGCGGCGCAGTCCGGCGACGGTGTCTCGGGCCACGATCCGCCCCTTGCTGAGGATGGCGAGCCGTTGGCAGAGCTCCTCGGCTTCAAACATGTAATGGGTGGTGAGGAAGATCGTCACTCCGTCGCTGACGAGGGAGCGGATCAGCTTGCGGGTCTCACGGGCGCTCTTGGGATCGAGCCCGATCGTCGGCTCGTCCAGGAAGAGGAGTTCGGGCCGGTGGAGGATCCCCCGGGCAAGGTGGAGCTTCTGTTTCATGCCCCGGGAGTACTCCTCCACCCGCCGGTCGGCGGCTTCGGTGAGACCGACGCGGTCGAGCACCTCCTGGATCCTCCGGTCCCGGTCGGACGGCAAGAGCCCAAACAGGTCGGCAAAGTAGCGCAGGTTCTCGCGGGCGCTGATGCGGTTGTAGAGGCCCCGCTCGCCGCCCAGAACCAGCCCGATCCGCGGCCGGACCGCCTGGGGATGCCGGGCCACATCGATCCCCAGAACCCGAGCCTGCCCGCTGGTGGGGAGGAGGAGGGTCGACAGGATCTTGGTGAGCGTGGTCTTCCCGGCCCCGTTGGGTCCGAGGAGGCCAAAGATCTCTCCGGGGTCGACCCGAAGATCGACCCCCCGCAGGGCCTCGGTGCGGCTCCGCTCCGTGAAGAGGAAGCCCTTCCGGGATTCGAACACGCGCCGGATCGCCTGGGCCTCGATGACCGGTTCCGGCGTCATGGGGCCCGTCGGGAGCCGGCCCCATATTTAACCCTGCAAACGGCATTCTTCACCGCTCCCCTCACGCAGCACGGGACGTGGAGCGGCGGGCCCGAGGGGCTTCGGCAGGGGCCGCGCAAAGGTTTATGCGAATTCGTGGCTCCGTCAGCCGAACCGGTCATGGCGAATGCAACGCTGACTCCCGACGCCCACGCCTCCTCCGGCGAGTTCGATCTCCCTCCGTCGGCCTGGGTTGACGCGTACCGAACAATGGTGCTTGCCCGGGCCATGGACGAGCGGTGCCTCTCGCTCCAACGTCAGGGGCGGATTGGCTTTTACGTCCCGCTCGAAGGGCAGGAGGCGGCTCAGGTGGGCTGTGCCCTGGCGTTGGATCCGAAGGATTGGGTCTTTCCGGCGTACCGTGAGCTCGGGGTCGCCCTGGTTCGCGGGGTACCGGTCCAGGAACTCCTCGACCAGTTCATCGGGAATTCGGGTGACCGGCTAAAGGGCCGCCAGATGCCGAACCACTACGGCTACCGGGCCCAGAACTTCGTCGTCGCGTCGAGCCCGTTGGGCACCCAGATTCCGCAGGCGGTCGGAGCGGCCCTGGCCGCTCGGCGCCGGGGCGACGCCGTCGTCACCGTGGCGTTCTTCGGCGACGGTTCGACC
>JBBYJM010000169.1:0-3090 GCA_043196275.1 Thermoplasmata archaeon | reverse complement strand
CGATGCTCATCTCCTGGAAGGACGCGTATGCCCTCGGCCGCTCGGGTTCACTGAACTTCTCGAGGATCAGGAGGTTGGAGGCGCTGGTGCCGGCCGGGGCCAGAAGCCCGATCAGGGCGTAGACGCCCAGCAGGAGCGGGAGGTTCGGCAGATGCGCGAGGAGAAGGTAGAGGGCCGCGAATCCTCCGTAGTTGAGGAGCAGGAAGGCCCGGCGGCGCCGGTAGTGGTCGGAGAGCCGCCCCCAGATGAACGAGGCGACGATCAGGGCAAGATTGAACCCCAGGGCGGCGAGGGCCACATCCGACCAGCTCCCGTGCAGGGGCCCCAGGATGAGCAACGGAAGCACGACGCCGAACCCGGCGGTCGCCGCGTTGATGGGAATGAAGGCGAGGAGCCATGGGCGGGCGACGAGCCGGTGGGGCCATGTGCTCACGGAAGTGAACGAGGCCCCCATGGTCGATCGGATCGGACCGGGCGACGTCCCGGGGGTTTAAAGGCGGCGGGCTCGAGTCGCGGGGCCGCCCTCAGGGAGGCGGACCGGCCGTCCGGGCTCGGGGGACCTTCGGCATCGAGGTCGCACCCTTGAGGAGTTCGATCGACAGCACCATCAGATCGTAGCAGAAGTTGACCCGGGCGATCCGGTCCGGGCGGGAGGCCCCCGGGGGGACCGAGCGGACCCACCGGAGCGCCCCCTCGAGCAGCGACCGCAGGGTGGCGAGCCGCATCGGGTCGGTCACCTCGACCTGGGGTTCGGCGATCCTCGGCAGAAGCTCCACGAGCTCCTGGCTCAGTTCCTCGCCCATCCGGTCGATTTCCGCATCGGGGAGTTCGGTGGTCTCCAGGAGGAGCGGCATCTTGCGGTCCTCGATAGCCCGGTTCCCCAAGTACTCTTCGCCGCAGCCCGGACCGGGCGATTGCTCAAGCCGGACACGCCGGGGCTCAACCGGCAAGTCGCGGACAACTCTTATAAAGGGGGGCCGGTGTCTCCTCCTCGTCCACACGGGGTATCTTCGTGGCGATCGGATTCGTACTCATCAGCACTGCCCCCGCCAAGGAGCACGAAGTCTACACGGAGCTGCTCCGAGTCAAGGGGATCGTCGAGTTGCACCCCCTCTTCGGGGAGTACGACCTGATCGCAAAGGTGGAGGCCGAGGACTTTAACGCTCTCGGCCAGCTCGTCGTCGATCGGATCCGATCGATCGCGGGCGTCATCGACACGAAGACCCTCACGGGGATCAAATTTTAGGAAGGGTGGAACGAGTGTTCGATCTGTTGGGTACGTTTGCCGGCAACAACGTGGGTGCATGGGAGTTCATCACCGTCCTGCTCCTGATCTTGGGGCTGTTCCTGATTCTCGCCGGGGCCTTTACCGCCTATTTCGGGAGCGGGAAGAGCCGGGCGATTGGCGCTGTTCTTTTGGTGGTGGGTCTCATCATCGGGCTCTTGGGAGGGTACTACTACCACCTCCAGTACCACCTGCTGGGCCAGCTCCTCTGGGAGAGCTTCCTCATCCTCCTCGCCGCCGTCATCGGGGCCCTGATCGCCGTGGGGATCTTCCTCGTGGCGATCATGAAGTCGTAGACGGGACGGGGGGAGCCCCATGCCCCCGGGCCGGAGCCTCCGCTCCCGGGCGGTCACCCTGTCGAGCGATATCGGCTGGGCGTACGCCGCCCAGATGAAGGCGGTGCTCTACCGGAGCCTCCCGCCGGGCCGCGTGATCGATCTGGCCCACGATCTCCCGGCCCACGCGCCACGGGAGGCGGGGCTCTGGCTCGCGGCGATGGCCGAGCGGTTTCCGGCCGGCACGATCCACGTCGCGATCGTCGACCCCGGCGTCGGCACGGACCGGGCGGCGATCGTGATCGTGGCCCGGGACGGATCCGTCCTGATCGGCCCCGACAACGGACTTCTGGTGCCCCTCGCCCGGCGGCTCGGGATCGGCAAGGTCTGGGCGATCGACGAACGGAGATTGGACGCGGGCCCCCGGCGCGGCACCACCTTCGACGGCCGCGATCTCTTTGCGCCGGCCGCCGTGGCGGTCTGGGAGGGACGACCCTTCCAGGAGTGGGCCCGCCCCGGCCGGCTGACGGAGTCGGCGGTTCCGGCGCCCGTCCGAACGCCCGGTCGGTGGGTCGGAGTGGTTCTCCTGGTCGACCGGTTTGGGAACCTCATCACCAATCTCCCCTCGGAGTGGATCCCGGCCGGTCCCCTGCGGCTGCGCCTGGGCCGGGGGCCGGCAAGGACGGTGCGACGGGTCAACGGCTACGCGGAGATCCGGGGGTCCGCCCTCGGCTGCCTCCCCTCCAGCTTCGGCACCATCGAAATTTCGGCCCGGGAGCAGTCGGCAGCCGGGCGCACCGGCGCGCGATCGGGCACCCGCGTCGAGCTCGCGAGCCCCGCCCGGGTGAGAGCGTAAATATCGTCAGCCCTACGGGCGGGGGGAGCCGATTTCGACGGCCCGCGGCGCAGATGGCGAAACGGGACTACTACGAAGTGCTCGGGGTCCCGCGGACCGCGTCCCCCGATGAGATCAAAAGCGCCTATCGAAAGCTCGCCCGCCTCCACCACCCGGATCTGAACGCAGCGAACCCCAAGGCCGCGGAGGAGCGCTTCAAGGAGCTCTCCGAGGCGTACGAGGTCCTCGCCGACCCCGAGAAGCGACGACGGTACGACACCGAGGGATTCGCCGCGGTCGACTCGGAGTTCGGCCCGGGGGGGTTCTCCTGGAACAACTTCAGCCACGCGGGAGACCTGGAGGACCTCCTCGGTTCGAATCCCTTCTTCCAGCAGTTCTTCGGGGGCGGGGGGAACCTCTTCGGGCGACGCCCGCCGGGCGCCCGGGCGCGCGGCGGCGACATCGAGGTCTCGGTCCGGCTCCCGCTGGCGGCGGCGGTGACGGGGGCGAACCCGACCCTCGAGATCCCCCGGGTCGATCCGTGTCCCGACTGCCACGGCAACGGCGCCCGCGACGGGACCGCGCTCGAGACCTGCCGGGACTGCGGGGGCCAGGGGCAGGTCCGCCGGCTCCAGTCGAGCGGCTTCGGCCAGATGATCACCATCACGGAGTGTCCGCGCTGCCACGGTACCGGC
>JBBYJM010000168.1:0-3109 GCA_043196275.1 Thermoplasmata archaeon | reverse complement strand
AGACCGAACTCCCGGGCGCTGACCGGATATAGCTCGGGCACGACGACCGAGAGTGAGGCGGATCCCAGATCGACCACATAGATCGTCCCGGTCACCGGATCGACCAGCACTTGCGTCGGGTCGGACCCGACCGTGACCCGGTCCTGGACCGATCGGTTCCCCGGCGGCACGATGGCCAGGCTGTTCGACGTCTGATCGGCGGTGATCCAGGCCCCGGTGGCCGGGTCGACCGCCACCGAAATGGGGCCCGAACCCACACTGGCCGCCGTCGGGCTCCCCCCGGTCAGGTTCCAGGCCTCGATCTCTCCCGAAAGGGCATCGGCCACCAAGACCTGGGAGGTCTCGGCGTCGAAAATGGCATCCACGGGGTCGAGGCCTCCACCGAGGGTCGCGACGACGCGGTCCTGGCTCAGGTTGAGAACGCTGAGGTTGTCGGAGTAGCCGTTGGCGACGACGGCCAGCGTACCGCCAGGGACCAGTGCGATCGAGTCGGGATAGATTCCGACCGTCACGTTGGCCACAATGGCATCACGGGTCGCATTGAGGATCGAAACCGTCCCCGAGCCCCCGTCCGCGACAATCCACTCGCCGAGACCGGCGTCGTAGGCGACCGCATCCGGATCGGATCCGACGGGGACCTGACCGATATAGCTTGCATTGGCGCCGTCCAGCAGGGCGAGGTCGCTCCCGTTCGACTCGGCGATGGCCACCTGGTCGAGCGCCGGATCGAACGCGCCCGCCGAAGGGTCGTCGGGCACCGGGAGGTTCGCGACGAGGTCTGGGCCCGTGAGGTTGACGACCGAAACCAGATCCGAGTCGCTGTCGCCGATGTAGAGCTGGCTCTGGGCGGGGTCGAAGGTGGCGGCCAACGGCTGGAGTCCGAGCAGGTAGCTCGGCCCGGTCGCCCAGGTGGAGGCGTCCACGAAGGTGAGCGCATTGCCGTTGCCGTCCGCCACATAGAGGGTCTGGGTGCTCGGGTTGAACGCCAGGGCGTCCGGCCCGCTGCCGACGGGGATCGACCCGACCACCGAGTCGCGGGAGAGGTTCACGACCGAGAGGTTGTCGGAGTTGGCGTTGGCCACGAAAACCTCCCCGTTGAGAGGGTCGTACTGGACAGCGTCCGGGACTTGCCCGACCGGAACCGAGGCCACGGTCCGGCCGGTACTCCCGTTGAGTACGGTGATGTTGTCCGACCCTTCATTGCCGACGACGATGGCGCCGCTCGGGCCGGCCCCGGTGGCGACGTAGGGGCTATGGCCGACCGGGACGGTCGCCCGGATCGTCAGGTTACCGGCGTCGATCAACGTGACGGTGTCGGTGCCGGTCAGGACCACGACCACCTCATTCAGCCACGCGTCGTACGCGATCCCCCACGCGGCGGAGGGCACGGCGACGGTCGCCGTAAGGCTGGAGTTTGTGGCGTTGATGACGCTGACCGTATTGGCCCCCGAATTGGCCACGAACACCTCCTCATTCTGGGGATCGTAGGCGACGGCATTCGGCTCGTTGCCGGTCGGGATGGCCGAGCCCTGGTAGGTGGTGTCGTTGAACTCCCAGATCGAGCTCTGGGAGGTGGCAACGGAGCCGAAACTCCCGTTGGCGATATAGATCGTGCCCAGCGAGGGGTCGTAGGCGAGGGAGGCCGGCCCGGGGCCGACGGCCAGTGACCCGACGATGGCGCCGGTCGTTCCGTTGACTGCGGTGATCGAGTTCGAATTGGTGTTGGCGACGAACACCTCCCGACGGCCCGAGTCGTAGACCAGGGCCCCCGGGCCGAGGCCGTTTGAAGCAGCAAACTCACCCGCCCGCAGCGAGTCGTTGGGTAAGACCAAGGTCTCGGCCACCCGGTACTCCCCGCCCGACCCGGCCGAAGCCTCCCCTGCCCCGGCCGTCCGGGCCGGCCCAAGGACAGCGGGGTCGGAAGGGGAGATCAGGTCGGGGGCACGGGTCGGGGCCCGAGCCGCCGAACCGGGTACGGCCCCGGTGAGGCCGGAAAGTGCGACGAGGAGGATGAGCGCCAGTACGGGGAGCGGGCCACAAGGGCCCGGGGTCGTTCGTCGCGATCGGCCGGTTCCGACCGGCATCCCCGACGTGGCCATTGCCTGAGGTACCGCGGCGCGCCTATTCTGTCTTTCGACCCCGAGATAGCCTCCCCAAGGGGCGTCGGGAACGGGATTACGTTCGGCCCCGGGAGCCCCGAGCGCCTCGGCGGGGCGTGACCCCGTCCGGAGAGGGGGAGCTGCTCTTGAGGTCGAATACAAGTTCCGACAGGGCCTGGAAGGCCCGCGGCCCGTCGGCCTGCTGGACCACAAACGTCGACTCGGTGTTGAGGCTCATGAGCTCGACGCAGTTGATCTGCTGCCGGGAGAGGGTCCCGGCGAGGTACGCCACGACCCCGGGGGTCTCGTAGACCTCCCGGGGGCTCTCCACCGTGAGGGCCGTGAGGCCGTCCCAGATCGTCGCGACCTCCCGTCGGCTCCGGGCATGCTCCCGAAGGAGGGGAACGTACTCCGACTCGCAGAGAATGGTGACCTGGGAGGGCCCCTGAAGGATCTGGAAGAGCCGGCGCTGGCTGCGGGCCTCCATCGCCTCCCGCGAGAGGATCGTCCGGAGGAGCTCCGAGGAGGGGGGAATCGAGACCAGGGCGACCCGGGTCCGGACTTCCACCCGGCTCGCGGCGACGACCTCGAGGAGCCGTCCTTCGACGGTTTTCGACGGATCGCTCAACACCGGGTAGCGTCGGATCGCCATCTCCAACGCGTCGGTGCGGGGGTCCCGGCACTCCTCCGAGATCCGCCGGGCAAGGAGGGTCACGTTGACGATCCCGTAGGCCAGGCAGTCGGCGACGCTCGGGTGCCGGTCAATGTAGGCCCGGGCCACCTCCGCCGCACTCGCCCCTGTGCCGCCCCGCACGTCCACCGGTGTCCCCTTGGGCCCGGGCAGGGCCCGGGCCGCTTTAGCGAGTGCCCCATGGTCGGCTATCCGGCGTCGGATCGACCCCTCGATCTCCCGGGCCGACTCTGGCGACCCGACCCAACGGAACTCGTGACCGACTCCGAGCATGAGCCGAGGAATCAGGTTGACCCGGGCGAGGGTATCGTCCAGGGCG